>CAYXVW010000006.1:0-24028 GCA_964468695.1 uncultured Balneolaceae bacterium
TAACCGGTGGATCACGGGGAATTGGATTGGGAATTGCCAAAAAGCTTAGCCAAAACGGATATAATATTGCTTTTAACGGCGTTCGCGGAGAGGAAAAGGTACAGGATGTTACAGAGGAGCTGAGTTCTGATGGGGCTGAGGTTATTTATTGCCAGGGAGATATAGGATCAACTAAAGATCGTGAATCTATGGTTAATAAGATCCGTTCGCATTTTGGGCAACTCAATGTTCTCGTTAACAATGCGGGTGTGGCTCCCAGGGAGCGTCAGGATCCGCTGAAGGCTACTGAAGAAAGTTTTGAACGCCTTATGCGTATCAATCTTCAGGGTCCGTATTTCCTCACGCAGGCCGTGGCCCGATGGATGGCTGAGCAAAAAGAAGCTGACGATTCATTTAACGGAAGTATTATAAATATCGGATCTATTTCTGCAACAATTGTATCGCCCAAACGAGGAGAGTATTGTATATCCAAGGCCGGAGTAGCCATGCATAATAAAATTTGGGCTGCTCGTATGGCCGAATACGATATCCCGGTTTACGAAGTGCGTCCCGGTATTATCAAAACAGATATGACCTCCGGCGTAGAAGAAAAATATGATAAATTGATTGCAGAAGGACTGACAATTCAGCCGCGGTGGGGATATCCGGAGGATGTTGGAAAAGCCGTTCTTTCACTTGTGAGTGGAGATTTCCCTTACTCAACAGGCGAGGTAATTATGGTAGACGGGGGACTCAGTTTGCAACGATTATAGGACTAAAGACGATAGAAATAGAAGGGGATTAAATAATCTATTTTAAATTAACTAACAATTTTGTGGGTAAATTATAATGGAAGAAAAAGATTCACAGAAAAAGGCAGAAGAATCGAGTGAGGAAGCGCAGTTCGGGATGGGAGAAGCCGAGGGTAAACCCATCCCGTTAACCAAATGGATTGGATTCTTTGGAGGACTATTGATTTTCGTCCTCATGCTGTTTTCAAGTCCGCCGGAAAATTTAAGTCTGGCTGGCTGGCGAACAGCGGCTGTTGCACTATTAATGGCAACCTGGTGGGTGACAGAAGTGATTCCGATTTTTGCTACTGCTCTTGTGCCGCTGGTCCTGTTTCCCATTCTGGGCATTACTGATATAGATGCCGCGGCCGCTCCCTATGCTGATCCGATGATCTATTTATTTCTGGGAGGATTTATTATTGCAATCGCAATGAAACGATGGGACCTGCACCGGCGCATTGCTTTGGGGATTATCAGTTTTATTGGCGCAAAGCCCCGAAATATTATTGCCGGATTTATTATTTCATCCGCTTTTATGAGTATGTGGGTCAGTAATACGGCTGCTACCATGATGATGTTACCCATTGGTCTTTCGGTTATTCAGCTGACTAAAACTGGGACCCAAGATCCGGAAAAGCTACGGCAAAACAGAAATTTTGCTTTAGCTTTGATGCTTGGAATTGCCTACGCGGCTAATGTAGGTGGGTTGGGGACCGTCATCGGGACACCCACAAACGCTCTTATGATTGCCTTTGTGAACGATGCATATAATATGGAAATTACTTTTGCCCAGTGGATGGGATTGGGTGTTCCCGTGGTTATTTTAGGACTTCCCGTTATTTTCTATACCCTGACAAATATTGTATTCCCTGTCCGGCTGAAAACAGTTCCCGGAGGACGAGAATATATTGATGATGAGATGAAGCGTTTGGGGACTATTAGCCGTCCCGAAATTATTGTTGGTTCAGTTTTTGTACTTGTAGCATTGCTTTGGATTGGACGCCCCTTGCTGGAACCGATGATTCCAGGACTTTCTGATGCCAGCATTGCAATCTTTGGGGCGTTGCTTTTATTCCTTATTCCTGTAAACCTCGATAAATCTGTATTTATTATGCGTTGGAAGGATGCGGAAGAAGTGCCGTGGGGAGTCTTGATTTTATTCGGTGGGGGCCTTTCACTGGCAGGAGCCATTCAGAAAACGGGTCTGGCCGAATGGGTGGGGGGATATTTCTCCATCTTAGGAGGTTGGCCCGTAATTTTAACTATATTTGTCATTGCGATTATTATTATCATGTTTACTGAGCTGGCAAGTAATTCTGCTACTGCTGCCGCCTTTTTACCGGTTATTGCTTCGGTAGCTATTGGTATAGGTCAAGATCCATTGCTTTTTGCTATCCCTGTAACGATGGTAGCTAGTTGTGCATTCATGCTTCCTGTGGCTACCCCACCCAATGCTATTGTCTATGGTAGTGGCGTGATGAATATACCACAAATGGTACGGGCTGGTCTGGTTCTGAATTTATTCTTCGCAATGTTGATTACACTCCTTACTTATTTCCTCTTTACACTGTTTCTGGGTATCGATATAGGGGTGGTACCGGAAGGAATTAGTACACTTTTAAATTAATCGCTTGACTATGTTTGGGAAATACAGCACTTCTGTTTTGGCTGGCTTGTTTTTAGCTTTCTTTATTGGATGTATTAGTCCTTCGGAAACGAAAGCTCAATATGATATTACGGTTTCCGCCGGTGGATTTGACCGTATGAATACGGTTGTGTCTGTGGTACTTCCCGATTCTGTAGGATCAGGCGTCTATAAATTGGAAAGCGAGTCGGAAGGGAGCACTCTTATTCAGGTTGATGCCCATAATACCGGGTGGTTTATAGTAGAAAACCTGAAGGCTGAGGCAACAAGGAAATACCGAATGAACGAATCTCCGGTTCCGGCTTCAGCCGTTGAAAAAGAGGTTTCTTACACTTTTAATGAGAGAACACTCTCATTTGAAAAGGGAAATCAGCCGATCTTATCTTTTTATTATAAGGAAAATATTTTACCAGAAGGATTAGACGAGCGATTTAAACGCGGCGGATATATTCATCCGGTCTATTCACCCAATGGTGTACGCTTAACCGGCCATCTGGATACTGAACATCATCCGCACCATTACGGTATCTGGTCGGCGTGGACCAATACGGAATTCCAGGGACGAACTCCCGACTTTTGGAATGTGCATCATAATACGGCACGAGTGGATCATGCCGATTCGGTAGAGGCGGCTTGGCAGGGACCTGTACAAAGTGGTTTAAAAGCTAAAAACTATTATGTAGATCTGTCTTCGTCGGCTCCTGTTATTGCTCTCAATGAAGAATGGAAATTGCGAACATATAATAATCCGGATGAAAGTCCATATCACATATTTGATATCGCAATGACCCATACGGCCAATACCGCCCAACCTCTTATGCTTCCGGAATACCATTATGGAGGGGCGGCATTCCGGGGACATGAAAACTGGAACAACCCGGAGAATGTTAGTTTTGTGACTTCTGAAGGGCTTAATCGGGAAAAAGCTAATGCGACCCGTGCTAAATGGAGCTATATGGGGGGAGAAGTTGAAGGTGAGAAGGCAGGAATCGCTATTCTAAGTCATCCCGACAATTATCGGTCCCCACAACCGGTTCGTATCCATCCGGATATCCCCTATTTTGTATATGCACCCATGCAGCTTGGTGACATGGTTATTGAACCAGGGTCTCCCTATGTGATGCGTTATCGATATATTACCTTGGATGGTGAACCTGATCCCGAAGAACTTGATCGACTGTGGAATGATTATGCCTATCCACCGGGTGTTACGGTATCTGTGGATTAAAATAGAAAATAAAGGGGGTAGTTGGTACCAGGAAAGTACAATGCCAGCCATTGTAATGAATAGAGATAATATTTTTTCTTTTAGTTTTATTGAAAGTTAATATTTGGTGGTTGGCACTTTTTTAATTTGAAAGACAAAATTTTGAAATTTATGAGGGCTCGTTTTATATCAGAATCAAAACCATATTCCATCTTCATTATTTGTGCGTTCTTTTCTGCTGTAATACTATTGACTGGTTGCAGTAATGGGGAAGAGAAAGGAGATGTTATTACTTCCCAGGAACTAAACGCGGAGGACCTTGCTCCTTTTGTAGAGCCCGATTTCCCTTTTATTACCACCTCTCTGGATGCTCGTGAATTGGGCAATAGTTTTCCTGAAGATAATGTTGCCCCGCGTTGTCTGGCAATTCGACTGGGATCGGAAGCCTATAGCTGCTTCGATACGGATATGCTGCGATGGTCGGCCGCCTGGACCGGAGATTTTATTGCCATGGTTAATATGGCCCAGATTTCATATCACGATTTTCATAATAAGGACAATGAAATTCCAACTATTCAGGGAGATCCAAAAGTAGCGACGGGGGTATATCCCGGCTGGATGGCGGGAACCCATCAGTTCAGTGATCCCCGTTCCTCTTCTACTGATTCAGAAAATTCCGCTTGGGGACCTTTACCCAGTGAAATCGGAAGCTGGAATGGAGTTCATACAGAAGGTGAAAATGTGGTTCTGGATTATACGATTGGGGGGACTGATATTCTTGAGCTTCCGGGCAGTGTTCAACTGAATGATGAAACGGCTTTCCTCAGAACGTTTGAAATCGGGAGCTCAGAAGAAGCGCTTTCACTGGCTGCTGCAGAGATTACGGATCTTCAAAATGTCGAAGTGACAGATAGTACCGCTTGGATTTCTCAGGAAGAAGATGCTGTAACGGCGGTTGGCTTGGTTTCAGAAGCTCCGGGCATATCTGTCGAAGTGGTTGATGATCGCTATGTAACTGTTCAGGTTTCTGCGGAGGCTGCATCAGAGAATACGACATTTAGCCTGATCCTTTGGAAGGGAGAACAAGCGGAAAGAGATATCTTTACGCAGCTGATGACAGAAGCACAATCTCAGTCGTTGGAAGTGCCAGAGATAAGTGATGGAGGATCGGCCTATTGGACCCAGACGGTACGAACAAAGGCCCAGCTTGCACCGGACACCTCCGCCTATGCTGTCGATCAGTTGACGCTGCCTCTGCCTAATCCGTGGAGCCGGAATGTGCGCGTCGTGGATGTGGCTTTTTTCAGTGACGGTCGGGCGGCTGTTGTAACCTTTGAGGGGGACGTTTGGATCGTCGAGGGCATCGGCCAGGAAGAGGAAATTCTCGAGTGGAACCGATTCGCCTCCGGCTTGTATGAGCCTCAAAGTATCGAGATTGTACAGGATACCATTTATACCTTTGGCAAGGAAGGAATTGTGCGATTTCATGATATAAATGATAACGGGAATGCAGATTATTACGAGAACTTTTCCGGCCTGATGGAGCAGTCCATGGAAACCAGGGAATGGGCAAGCGATATGGTTGTGTCTCCTGATGGATCCTTTTATGTGGCCAAATTTGGGGCACTGGACATGGGGCCTGAAACCGAAACGACCGTTCGAAAGGAACTGGCAGGCTTTCGGGTTGGCTCTCAATATACGGGTTCAATATCAAGAATTTCTCCGAACGGGGAGCAGATCGACCATTATGCTACGGGTTTTCGGGGGCCGTACCTGGGTATGCATCCTGAGAAAGGGATTCTGTCTGCTTCCGACCAGCAGGGGCATTCAATGCCCTCAACCCCAATTATGCTGGTAGATGAAGGAGACTATTACGGAGTTCCGGCTACAGCCCATCGCGATCCTGTTCCAGAGGAGGTAACTCCACCCCTTACCTGGATTCCCCATAGTGTAGATCGTTCGGGAGCCGGACAGGTATGGATTAATAGTGATAAAATGGGAGCATTAAACGAGCAGATGGTCCACCTCTCCTATGGCCGGCCCGGCTTGTTCAAGGTACTCATCGATAGTATTGAAGGAGAAGCAGCACAGGGAGCTGTTTCGGTCATACCGGGTAATTACCCCGCCCCAACCCAGAAAGGAGATATAAACCCTGCAGATGGACAATTATATGTAGGTGGGTTTTCGCTTTGGGGGTCTAATTCTGAAGAGCTTAGTGCGCTTATACGTCTTCGAAACACTGGTAAGAATAGTCTGCTTCCGGAGAGATTTGGAGTGTATGAGAGTGGCGTTCTTATTCGTTTTGGAGAAGAATTAGATAGAGAAACAGTTGGGAATATAGCGAATTACCAAGTTAAGCGGTGGAACTATCAACGCACAGAAAAGTATGGTTCGGGACATTATAAGCTGGATGGTTCCCCGGGTGAAGAGATGCTTCCTGTTTTTTCAGCTCATTTATCCGAAGACCAACGAAGCGTGTTTTTAGCAATTCCTGATATGCAGGAGGTTATGCAGATGGAGGTTTCGTATAATTTTAAAACAGAAAATGATTCAACGCTTGAGGACAAGCTGTGGTTTACGGCAAATCAGATTCGTCCGATTGATTTTGAGGGCGAGGGATTTCCAGATGTGAATAGAGAAGAGTTACTCAGCGAACAATATCGTCAGGTTGATGGGGAAGAGGAAGAAATCCCGGTAACAGTTGAGCGTGGAAAAGAATTGTTTCAGGAAACCGGCTGTATTGCGTGTCACTCTGTTGACGGTACGGCAGCGGGCAAAGTTGGCCCTACTGTACAAGGATTGTTTAATTCTGAGCGGATGCTAAAAGACAGCACAACCGTAGAAGCAGATGCAGACTATATAAGAGAATCTATCCTGGAGCCGAACGAAAAAGTGCCTGAAGGATACGAGGCCGAGATGCCTTCATTTTTGGGTGTTTTGTCTGATCAGGAGATCGAGGCAATTATTTTATATATCGAATCATTATCCGATTAACTACTTTTAAAAGTAGGCATTATAGCGGAATAAATAGGCATTGTTTTTAATCGAAAACATGTACAAAAGGTCTTTTGGGGTAAATGCCCGGATAATTTGCCGTTTCCCTATATAAACGATATCCTATTGTACATTGTTAAATAATTGAAGAAATGCTAAAAAACTAAATATTGACATGAAATTAGTTGACCCACAGGGCAATGAAGTAACCAGTAAAGAAAATCAAGATGCCAAAGAGCTGGAAAAGCAGATGTCGAAAAAGATTGAGGCATTGCTGGAACCAGTGATGAACAAAGTGAAGCTTTCCGGCGCACAGGTTCCGCAAGAGCAGTTGATGCAGCTTAGCTCTGCAGCACAGCAAATGCTGTTCAATCGCATGATTTATAATCTGCTGCAAAAAATTGGTATCGAAGATATAGATGAAGTGCTGTCAGAAGATGATGTGGAAGAGCTTGCAACATCACTCAAAAATCAGGTAAAAATGGTTGACAGTAACGATATGCAGGAACAGATGAATCAGAAACAAAATCCGGATAAGCAGTAAATAGAATTCCGCTTATCTTATTATTAAGGAGTTTTATAGTATCAGCATGGCATCGCCAAAGGAGTAAAAACGATATTCCTCGTCGATGGCATGCTGATATATTTTTTTCATTTCATCATATCCGGTAAAGGCGGCAACCAGCATCAGTAAGGTGCTTTTGGGCAGATGGAAATTAGTTATCAGGGCATCTGTGGCCTTGAAATGATAGCCGGGCCGGATAAATATATCGGTGTCCATTGCGGTAGAGGAAAATCGGTTGCTATCTTGCAGGCAGCTTTCCAATACCCTGACACTGGTAGTGCCTACGGCCGTAATATGATTTGCGCGGTTGAGCTGCTGAGCTGTTTGTGCGGTAAGCTTAAACCACTCGGAATGCATCGTGTGCTCCTCAATGGTTTCAGTTTTGACCGGGGCAAAGGTTCCAAGTCCAACGTGGAGCGTTACTTCTGCTTGTTCTATCCCGGATTTTCGGAGCTTTTCAAGCAGTCCGTCGGTAAAATGGAGTCCTGCAGTAGGTGCAGCCTTACTCCCTCCTGATTTATGGTTGCGGGCATATACAGTTTGGTATTCTTCAGAAAGAGATTCGTCTTGCTCTATATATGGAGGGAAAGGGGTATGCCGATGAGGTTCATATACATTACTGTTAAGCGAAGGTTCTAACTGCAGAGTTCGGATGCCCTCTTCGTCAATATTTAATACCGCCGCTTTAATTTCGTCAGTTAGCTGAACGGTTTTACCTTTTTTAAATTTCTTGCCTGGACGTACCAGTGCCCGGACAGTAGTATCGTTGACCGTATCCAAGATAAAAATTTCTTTTTTCCCCTCATCGAAAAGAAGCCGGCATTTTTCTACTTTGCTGTTATTAAGAACCAAGGTGGTGTCCTCAGGTAGATATTGCTGGATGTTATAAAAAATATCGTCGGTTATTTCTTTTGTCTCCCGATCATAGATTAACAGGCGGGCATGGTCACGCGGATTGGCGGGTTCTTGGGCTATTAACTCTTCAGGTAGGTCATAGTCAAAATCAGAGAGTGTGTAGGAAGACATTGCAGAGATATCTTAACCGCTTTTTAGGATTTTCGGGTAATAACTGATTTATTAATCGGCCTCAAAAGATAAGAAAATATCCAGTGCTTATCTGTGTGGATCTGTCGTAGTATTATTAAAGGGAATCTCCAGTTGTTTATAGCGACCGGCCTGGCCCAGATTTAGATTGGAAAGGGTAATGCCCAGCAAGCGTACTTTGCGATCTCCTACTTCGGTTTCCTCTAATAGCTGAATGGCAGTTTTGCTGATATCTTCCGCTTCATTGATATAGTGACTGAAAGAGGTGCTTCGGGAAATGGTTTCAAAATCAGCATATCGGACTTTGAGCGTTACTGTTTTGCCGGCCACTTCTTTGTTTTTCATACTCTCGGATATTTCCTGTGCAAGTTCACTTAAAAAGTTGTTAACCCAGCCTAAATCGTTTATATCCTCAGTGAATGTTCGCTCTTTTCCAATAGACTTTCGAATGCGATGTGGTTTTACCTCCCGGTGATCAATACCGCGCACAATACGATAGTAATGACGTCCTACTTTTCCGAACTCTTGAATCAGATCTACTTCAGACCACTGTAGCAGATCTTCTCCGGTATATATATCGAGGGCGTTCATTTTGGCTTCTGTGGCCTCTCCTACACCATGGAACTTTCCGATATCCAATTTTTTTAAAAAATCATTAGCATCTGCAGGAAGGATAACACTCAGTCCGTCTGGCTTGTCAAGATCGGAAGCAATTTTAGCTAAGAACTTATTATGAGCTACGCCGGCAGAGGCGGTAAGGTTTGTCTTTTCCTTTATTAGTTTCCGTATTTTTTGAGCAATGAGGGTAGCTGACGGAAGTTCGATATGATTTTCAGTTACATCGAGATAAGCCTCGTCGAGGGAAAGCGGTTCAACCAAGTCGGTAAATTGGAAGAATATTTCCCGAATTTGTTTAGAAACTTTTCGATAAACTTCGAATCTTGGCTTTACAAAAATAGCATGGGGACAGAGCCGGATCGCTTTTGCAGCGGGCATAGCAGAATGAACGCCAAATTTGCGCACCTCATAACTGGCAGCTGCTACCACTCCCCGTCCGTCGGGCGAACCTCCAACAATAACCGGCTTGCCCCGATATTCAGGGAAATCACGCTGCTCGACCGATGCATAGAATGCATCCATATCAATATGAATTATTTTTCGAACAGGTTGGTCTGGCATAGTCTAAATGAAAGAAAGATCAAGATTCCAAAAATGATGAAAAAAAGTTATTTTATTGATTTGTAATTGTAACTATAAAACAACGAAAAACGAATGGAAGTTTTAGACGGGACAACAATTTTTTGGCTATTAGCTCTTGGGATGGTAGTAGGTGCTATTACTAAGCTGGCAATGTATAATACTACAATAGGATTAGTGGCCAATGTATTATCGGGTATAATAGGATCAATCGTTGTGGGTAGCATTATGATAGCGATGGATTTGCCTTTCGGATTAGTGTTTGCTTTTCTGGGAAGTCTGGGGGTTGTATTTATTGTAAATGTTTTTCATGTAGAAGGTCAAAAGGCGCACTAATTTTAGGTCCCATAATTAATTATTACTTTTCTTGAAGACTTTCTGGCATCTTTTAACAATTTTTATAATGTTAGGGTCAGGGATTGTGATGAGCTGTACAAAAAGGGTTCCGGCTTTTGTCGGGACCCTTTTATTTTTTTGTTAGGGTTCGGGTATAAGGTTCCTATATGTTCTGTTATATATAGTTGAAATCCGGCCGAAATATGTAACAGTTCCTAAAATTATTTTAATTATTTATGTTTGATTAAAGGATATTAACATCCCTTTATTATAACTTTCATGGGTAATTCAAAATCAGTATTGGTATGGAGGGCTTATGTCAGCATCACCGGTTTATACAATATGGTTACAACCCAGCGGCGACGTTGCTTATCAATTACAAGAACGTATCAATAAGCTAAGTAAAAAGTATGATACTCCTTCGTTTGAACCGCATGTAACGCTCATTAGCGGATTGGAAAGATCGGAAACAGAGATGAAGGCTCTGCTCAATACATTGGCTGCATCAGTATCTCCATTTGAGTTGACTTTGAGCAAAGCTGGTTATCGAGATACTTTTTATCAGTCTCTGTTTATTTATGTACAGAAGAATAAAGTATTGGATGAACTGCGAAAACGAAGTTGTCGCCTCTTCGATTGTTCTGAGACGAACAGTTATAGCCCACACCTGAGTCTCTTATATGGTGATCTTTCTCAAAACGAAAAGGAGCGCATCTTAAATACAATCGGGAGGGAGTTTTATATTCCGTTTTCCGTCAAGAGTTTGGTTTTAATGCGTACTGATGGAGAACCCCAGCACTGGGAAAAAAGGGAAGCTGCCGTTTTTAAGGGATAAGGCAGTATTAATTGCAGTTGATACTCTTCCATAATATCCCGATTCTCATTTATCAGCTAAGTGAGAGTTCAATATTTAATAATTATTAATTTATGTCTGACTATAAATTTTTTAAGCAGGTTAATCGGGCTTTTGATGCGGCAGCAAAGTATTCCCGGTATGACAGAGGGTTATTAGATCAAATAAAAATTTGTAACAACGTCTATCATATTACTTTTCCGTTGGAACGGGATGACGGAACCATAGAGGTTATTCAGGGTTGGCGAGTCGAGCATAGTCATCATAAATTACCTACAAAAGGGGGTATACGATTTAGTATGACCGTCAACGAGGATGAGACCATGGCTTTGGCAGCGCTTATGACCTATAAATGTGCGGTCGTAGATGTGCCCTTTGGCGGCGCGAAGGGAGGAATTAAAATAGATCGTACTAATTACTCGAAGGACGAAATTGAACGCATTACCCGTCGATATACTTATGAGCTGATTAAAAAAGACTTTTTAGGTCCGGGTTCGGATGTTCCGGCCCCGGATTATGGAACCGGTGCTGAGGAGATGGCATGGATTTTAGATACCTATCGCCAGCTAAAGTCTGATATTAATGCCGAGGCTTGTGTGACGGGTAAGCCTATTCCCCAGGGAGGAGTTCGTGGACGAACAGAAGCCACGGGACGCGGTGTGTTTTTTGGCATCCGCGAAGCTTGTAACGATAAGCATAGCATGGATGAAGTTGGTCTGGAGACCGGGCTTGCAGGCAAGACCTTTGTAGTCCAGGGTTTGGGGAATGTCGGATATCATACCGCAAAGTATATGATAGAAGGAGGTGCTAAAATGGTGGGGGTTGCAGAGATAGAGGGCTCTATCTACGACGCTGACGGTATCGACCTGGAAGAGCTAATGACCTTTCGTGAAGAAACGGGTTCTATTCTGGATTTTAAAAATACTAAAAAAATGAAGGATAATACCGCTGTCTTAGAAGCGGACTGCGACATCCTTATACCCGCAGCACTTGAAAATCAAATTAATGAAGCGAACGCCGCAAATATAAAAGCGAAAATTATTGGTGAAGCGGCGAATGGTCCAACCACGGCAACAGCACATAATATGCTAAAAGAAAAAGGAAAACTAATTATTCCCGACAGTTATCTTAATGCAGGAGGCGTTACGGTGTCCTATTTCGAGTGGTTGAAAAATTTATCGCACGTCCGTTTTGGGCGAATGGAAAAACGATTTGAAGAAGGGAGCTATCGTAAAATTTTAAATGTCATTGAGAATAGCTCTGACCGAACTTTTACAGAAGAAGAAATGAAAGAGCTGGCTAAGGGAGCCGATGAGTATGATTTGGTTGATTCCGGCCTTGAGGAAACCATGATTAATGCATTTGAGGAGCTGAATGAGCTCCGTAAAAAACATGATATTGATTTGCGTACGGCCGCTTTTTTAAGTGCTATCGAAAAAGTTGGAGTTATGTATGAACAAATGGGTATTTTCCCATAATTGCGTAGTTTAAAATAAAAGCCCTGAATAGTCAGGGCTTTTTGAAATGAATGGATAAGAGCTTTTGGGATCGGTTGTTTTATAAAGGTTTATAATTTTCCGATACGAGTTTGCCAAATATTTTAAGAAAGAAGTTGCAGCTTAGATGTAAAACATATTGCTTACAGTAACCTCTGCTGATCATTTTTAATGATATCTTTCTATCTTGTCAGAGGGAAAGAAAATCCTTATATCTTGCATTTTAATTGAATAGGGCCGCCAATGGAAAAAGCATTAACGACAGAGCAGGTACAGCAGTGGAAAGAAGGAACATTTCATCGTGCACACAAAACGCTGGGAGCACATCCCACAGAAGAAGGCACGTATTTTGCAGTTTGGGCTCCCCATGCTCATTCGGTAAGCGTCGTTGGAGAATTTAATGATTGGGATGGACGCAAGCATCCCATGGAAAGAGACGATGACACGGGAATATGGAGCACCTTTGTACCGGATATTGGACAGTGGGCGCTCTATAAGTTTGAGCTCAAAACAGCAGAAGATGCTCCTCCGTTTTTAAAATCGGATCCCTATGCTACGGTGAGAGAGGTGCGGCCTAAAACCGCTTCTCTGGTATATGATTTAAGTGAGTTTGAATGGGATGATGAGAGCTGGCTTAACAGCCGGGAAGATCATCAGTCATTTCGAGAACCCATATCTATTTATGAAGTTCACTTAGCTTCGTGGCGGCGAAAAGGTCCTGATAATAATGAATATTTGACCTATCGGGAACTGGCCCATGAGTTGGTACCCTATGTAAAAGAATCGGGATATACTCATGTAGAACTTATGCCTGTGGCAGAGCATCCTTATGATCCCTCTTGGGGTTACCAGATAACCGGCTACTTTGCTCCTACCAGTCGGTTTGGAGAACCCAAGGACTTCATGTACCTCGTTAATGAATTTCATAAGGCTGGTATTGGTGTAATTATGGATTGGGTGCCCGGTCATTTCCCGAAAGATGAGCAGGGATTGCAGATGTTTGATGGCGAACCGCTTTATGAGTACAACGATCCACGCAAGCGGGAGCAGAAAGAATGGGGAACTTATATTTTTGATTACGGGAAGCCCGGAGTACGTAACTTTCTGATTTCTAATGCTTATTACTGGTGTCAAAAATTTCATATTGACGGGCTCCGTGTTGATGCGGTGGCTTCTATGTTATATCTGGATTATGCAAAAGGTTCCGGTGACTGGGCCCCCAACAAATATGGTGGCAATGAACATCTGGAGGCTATCGATTTTCTGAAAAGTTTTAACACCATTATTCACCGTGAATTTCCTGGAATATTGACATTCGCGGAGGAGTCTACTTCCTGGGAAGGGGTTACAACCCCTGTTCATCACGGAGGTTTGGGGTTTGATTATAAGTGGAATATGGGCTGGATGAATGATACTCTTAGTTATATAAAGAAAGGTCCGGATCAGCGGCGGGAGAATCCGAATAAAATTACCTTTCCGATGATGTATAATTATTCGGAGAATTTTTTACTCCCATTCTCTCACGACGAGGTTGTCCACCTAAAAAATCCGATGGTTTGGAAAAGCTATGGGGACGAAGACCAGCAATTTGCAAATTTGCGCCTACTTTATACCTATTTATATACACATCCCGGAAAAAAACTGATGTTTATGGGTAATGAATTCGCGGAAACTAGTGAATGGGCTGAGGATCATGCCTTGCATTGGCACTTGTTAGATCACCACCGTCATGAAGGAGTACGAAGGCTGGTAGGCGATTTAAATCGCTTATATCGTGAGGAGCAATCCTTGCACCAGATTGACAGGGAGAGTGAAGGATTTGAATGGATAGAACTGGGACGAGAGACAGGAGGATTATTTGCTTATTTGCGAAAAGCGAAAGATCCCGCCAATCATACGCTCGCTGTATTGAATTTTAATGAGTATGAGATTGTAAATTATCACTTAGGACCCTTCGATGGCGTGCAGTACCAGGTTGTGTTTAACAGCGATTCGGAGTATTATGGAGGTGGAAACAGAGGGGGGCATTATGGCAAGATGGGCAAACAGTATATGTCTGTTCCCCCCTTCACAGGATTTATCTTAAAGCCGGCTTATCTGGATTAGGAGTATAATCTGAAAGAAAGACCGGGTTTAATTTTATTAACAAGCTGCATTTTAGTATATTTGTTCGTTTAATTTGTCAAAATTATAATGCTCAATGGCTTTTAAGCTTAATCATCTCCCTAAACGAACTGAAAAACCCCGTGAAAAAGGAATGACGCTGATCCTTGATAAGGGATTAAGTGTTCGTCAGGTCGAAGATTTTTGTGAGTCCTGCTCTAACTATATTGATATTGTGAAGTTAGGATGGGGAACCAGTTATGTCACGCAAAATTTAGAGGATAAATTAGCAGTATATTCCAATGCTGATATCCCGGTTTATTTTGGCGGAACATTATTTGAAGCCTATGTACTCCGTGATCAGCTGGATGCTTATATGGAACTGCTGGATCGTTTTAATATTGGTCACGCTGAGGTTTCTAATGGTACCATTTGGCTGTCTGATCAGCGAAAAATTGAAATCATTCAGCTCATGAGCAAGCATTTTACTATTCTGTCGGAAATAGGCAGTAAAAACCCCAATGATATTATTCCTCCCTATAAATGGGTAAAAATGATAGAGAACGAGCTTGAGGCCGGTGCCTGGAAAGTTATTTGTGAAGCCCGTGAAAGCGGAACTGTGGGCGTATTTCGTCCGAACGGTGAGGTCCGATCGGGACTTATTGACGAGATCGCTGACCAAGTTCCTGTTGAGAATCTAATTTTCGAGGCACCTAAAAAAGAACAGCAAGTGTGGTTTATCCGTAAATTCGGCAGTAATGTTAATTTGGGGAATGTAAAACCCTCGGAAGTTATTCCGGTAGAAACACTACGCTTAGGGCTTCGGGGAGATACGCTTTTTGATTTTTATTCTTTAGACGATGAGGATATGAATCAATTATATGCGGACAAAGAAAATGGCAAATCTGAGGATTAATAATACAGTAAAACATCAACGAAGGTTTTAAGAAAAATTTATGAAAGTTTTATACGCTGCAGCTGAGATTTCTCCCTTTGCTCGAATGACACACACCGCAGATATGCTGCGCTTTTTGCCGGCATCTTTGCAGGATAAAGGATATGAAATACGTCTTCTTTTGCCTAAATATGGGACCATTAATGATCGAAGGAATCGATTACATGAAGTTATTCGTCTTTCGGGAATTGAAGTAGAGATTGGAGACAAAATAGAGAGTATGCGCATTAAGGTAGCCAGCATTCCCAATGCTAAGCTACAGGTCTATTTTCTGGATAATGATACTTATTTCAATCGTAAAGCGATGTTTATGAATCCGGATAGCGGAGAGCATTACGATGATAATGATGAACGTATTGTGTTTTACAGCAAAGGCGTGCTCGAAACCGTAGCAAAACTAGGCTGGGAGCCAGATATTATTCACTGCCACGACTGGCCTTCCGGGTTGATTCCGCTTTTGGTAAAAGAAAAATATAATGATGTAGGCCTGTTTAAGGATACTCAGATCATTTATAATATCCACCATCCCGAGAATAACGGGGTATTTGATGAAAAACTACTTGATTTGGTTGGCCTTCCCGATTCTTTCGACAGGGGCAATCTTATAGAGGGTGGCAACGTTGACTTGCGTACCCTCGGTCTAAAATACAGCGATCATGTTGTAACCGGTAATCATCTGACCGATCAGTTGGATGATCTTTTTGAAGATCTTGGCATTTCGCCAAAGAAAATTCAAGGATCTCCGGAGACTGTTTCTGATAAGTTCGCTACTTATTACGATGAGATTGCGGGAACGGAGGAAGAAGAGGAAGAATCGTAACCAAAAAAGTAAGTGGTATCTTGTTTCAAAGTAAAATTGGAAGTTTTCTTGATTGTACTGGTAGTTTAACCAGTTTATTGGTATTAATCGCATTTGGAATTATTACCGGTTGTGAAAATCCCGGATCTGTGGGAAGTAACCTTTCTGAGTCGGGAGCGGAGGTCGAAGTTGTGGATATACCAGTGGAGGGAGTGGAAACCATCTCTTTTAACTCTTATTCAGGAAATTTCACCTACTTTTCTGCCGGAGCTTATAACGATCCCATTTTTGGTGAAATAGAGGCCACGGGACTGTTAAAGCCCTCTCTTCCAGTATCTAACGATGACAGCCTGCAAGAAAATGCGATAATGAAGATGCGGTTGTTGTTTGACTGGGAACATGTCTATGGAGACACCCTGGCCGATCAAACGTTCGATGTATATCCTATCCAGGAATTTTGGAGAGGAAACGCCTTTAAGTTAAAGGATGAAATCCAGATTGATGAGAATGCCAAAATAGCTTCATTTACAGTAGAGGAAGATGATTCGTTAGATGTTATTTTGGACAGCGAGTGGGTCGATAACAATTATCGTCCATATATTGATGCAGAAAATGCTGATTCACTTTATGAAAATGAAGTCTTTGGCTTAGCTTTGGTACCCACTGGAGGTGGTAAAATTTTACCTTTAAATTCTTCTTCAACCCGTTTTGTAATTGAAAACCCGGAATCAGATACTTTTGAAGTATCAAATGACCGATGGGCCTATCATTTGGGCCGAAGTAATGAGGGAGAAGCCCCGGAAGGAGTAGTTAAAGCATATAATATGCTTGAAAATACGTTGACCTTTGATTTAGATCTTTCTGGAATTGAAGTTAGCGGACCTAATATTTCAAAGGCCGAACTGGTTTTCTATAGAGATGCGTCTATGTCCAATCCTGCCCCTCAGATAAAAAGGCAGAATGTGCAAAGAGCAAATCTGCACTTTGTTGATCCTAAAGATGCCCCTGATAACCTCGTGCCGGGTAATCCGGTAGTAAATGGAACGTATTCAGAAAAGGACGAGGCCTATCATTTCGATATTACCTCACTCCTTCAGAGTGGATTGATAGATGGGCTACCCGAGGAACAACAATTTTATATTACATTACCAATGAATGGTTCTGTAAAAACAGATCTTATATATAGCTCCACTTCGGATGTAAATCCGCCCAAACTTGAAATTACATATTTAAAAAACAGCAGTAACTAACATTGAAAAAAGTCGTATTTATAGCACTTCTTTTCTGCGTCGGAAGCACCGTAGCAATGGCTCAATCGGAGGACAGGAAAGCCAAAAGCGGATCTGTCTACTCCAAGCTGGGTATTGGTTTTCCGGTAGATATAGCAAGTACCTCAGCCCGGTCCTTGGGACTTTCGGGTGTTTCCTATAACGAAATAAATGTTGCCAACCTGGCAAATCCGGCACATTGGGGAAATTTGGTATATGGCTTGGGAGCTGGAGGTGTAGGCCTAGAGTCCTTCGATGCAAGTCAGGGCGATAATACCGCACAAAATACTCATTTTTCCATTGATCAATTTCAGCTGCAGCTTCCTGTTATTCGTGGGAAATTTGGTATATCGGCATCCTTCAGCCCCGTCACCCAATCAAGTTTTCGCAATTACCAGGAAGATGTTCGGTATATCGGAGAGGGATCCGCGCAGGATACGCTTGTATACGGGATTGAAAATCGTGGGAGTGGGGGGGCAAACCGTGCTGAAATAGGATTTGGTTGGCAGATTTCTCCGCAATTTTCGGTTGGATATGCCGCTTCAGCTGTCTTTATTTCTCTGGATGATCAATTTACCGGCGTATTTGCCAATTCAGGCTATCAATCAGTAACTTATAAGTTGGAAACCAGCGGCTATGGCTTTGGAAACCGTTTTGGAGCTTTTTTCCGTCAGTCTGAATTGTTTAACGAAGACGACGAGTTAGGAATAGGCGCCAGTGTAAGTTTACCTGTAACTATTGGTGCTCAACGCGAACAGACTTCAACGCAGGGAGGTAGAACGATAGCGATATCTGAAGCTGATGGACCGCAATTAGGTAGCGGTGATATTAGATTACCTTTAAATATTACAGCAGGAGTTAGCTATCAACCCAGTCAGTTAACGATGTTGGCAGCTGAGGGAACCTATGAAGGATGGTCAGATTTTAAAAATGACTTTAAGTCATCTGAAGAGGATCTGTTCACTGATCGCTATAAGATGGGTTTGGGATTTCAATATTTTCCTTACATTACAGGGTCGAACAAATTTTTGTCGCAGTTTAAGTACCGGTTAGGCGCCTCTTATGATACCGGTCATTTAGAAATGCAGGGGCAAAAAATAAATACGCTGAAATTCTCGTTTGGTTTGGGGATATTATCACCGGGTCAAAACTCAAATTCTTCCGTGGATTTGAGTCTTGAATATGGATTGCGCGGAACAAATAGTGCCAATTTAGTTAAAGAACAAATATGGGGTGTACGATTATCCCTCAATTTGGCAGAAATTATGTTTTTCCGGCCAAAATTGCAGTAGGCAAAATAAAACGGCGTCGAAACAGTTTATAATTTGAACCATAGTTAAAAACAGAATTATGAAAAAGCTACTTCTTTTATCTGCTTTGCTGTTGGCTGGCAGTAGTTGGACCATGGCCCAATCGTCGCAAGAGCCACCAAGCGGCATGAGTGAGATACAGGCCTATTCTATATATTACGAAAACTACAAGAGTGAATCCTATGAAAGCGCCATTGATTTCGGTCGTTGGATTTGGAAAGGAATGCCCGAAACCATTGAAGGCTATTCCAAATTCGATTTGGAGAGAAATTTACGGCGTTTGATTACGGCCTATGGAGGCCTTGCCGAGCAAGCGGAAGATCCGGCGGTCGCTGAAGCGTATACCGATACGGCTCTAACAATTTTTGATAAAACTTATGAGCACTTCGGCGAAGATCTGGATCAATTTGGATGGACCGTAAGAAAAGGACGTTTCTTTCAGAGTCATTCTGATTATATTGACAGTTCTACCGAAAAGGCGGCTGCTGAATATCAAAAGGCTTTTGATATGAAGCCCGAAGAGTTTACGAAGATGAATGACGGTTATTACGTACAGGTTTTGCTCCGGCATCTCATCTCGGAAGGTCAAAAGGATGAAGCGTTGGCAATGATTGAAAAGGTGGAACCCTATGCGCCGGATCAGTTGACAGAATATATATCCAGTGCCCGAAATGAACTTTTTGATTCTCCTGAAGAACGTATCACCTTTCTTGAGGGTGAATTAGAAGATGATCCTGAGAATGAAGAGATACTCACTCAGCTGCAGGATCTCTATGAGCAGGCAGGGATGAATGATAAACTTAATGAAGTTAGCAAGAAGCTGTACGATATTAATCCTAACTACGAAAACAGCCTTGCGCTCGCTGAGGCAGCTATCGGTGATGCCAGGTATAATGAAGCGATTAACTACTATAAGGAAGCACTGGACAAAACGGATGATTCTGATCAAAAGGCATCAATCGCTCTGAATATTGCAAATGCATACCTTAATAGTGATCGCCTGCAAAGTGCTCGTCAATTTGCGCGGAGAGCCTTAGAACATGATAGTGAATGGGGTAAACCCTATATTGTTATAGCCGATGCTTATGCTCAGGCTGTAAACCAGTGTTCAGAGGGAGAATTGGAAGTTGAGGATCGCGTCGTTTACTGGCTGGTACTTGATCATCTGAACAGAGCTAAGAGCGTGGATAGCTCGGCAAGTAATGAAGCTAATAGCAAGATTCAGTCTTATGCATCGTATACACCTACTACTGAACAACAGTTTTTCAAAAACTGGAAAGATGGCCAGACGCTTCAGGTTGATGGATCACTAAAATCCTGTTACAGTTGGATTGGCGAATCAACAACCGTTCGTCGATAGGTTAGGTTTTAATAAATCGACAAACATTCTTATCTTTCTATCTAATTGATGAGCAGTGCAGCAGTGATAGCTGCACTGTTTATCTATCCTTTCAATTGTAAATCAAAGTTACAACATAATATTTTTCCTATGGCTGTTATTATTTATTGCATAGGAATATAAGTTTTCAAGAAACCGGGAATAACAAATGGGACGTTCAAAAAACAACAGAAATCGCGGAGGCAATAAAAACAATAATGTATTTGTACCGCGATTTAATGCAAATTCAAACGTAGAGGTAGCAGGCGACTATAGTGGCGTTGTTGAAATTAATGCCAAAAAATATGGTTTCGCCCGTAAAAAGGACCACGAGTTTAGTTATGAACCCAGTGATCCTTTTCTTAAGCCAAATGAGGTTAAACATCACAACCTGAGACCTGGCTTAGAAATAGAAGGTGAGTATGAGGAGGATAATCAGGGGCATCGCCATGTTCATTCTATCGAAAAGATAAATGGTAAAGATCCGGTGGAATGGCAGCGGGCCACTCGTTTTGAGCTGCAGACTCCGATCATGCCGATCGAACAGATTGAACTGGGACAAGATCCTGATAATATTGAAATGCGGGTAATGGATCTGGTAGCTCCTATTGGAAAAGGACAGCGCGCGCTTATTGTTGCACCGCCCCGCACCGGTAAAACCGTGTTGCTTAAGAAAATTGCCGAGTCGGTTACGGAAAATTATCCGGATATAACGACCGGTGTGCTATTGGTGGATGAACGTCCGGAAGAGGTGACTGACTTTCTGCGGACGACAGATGCCGAAGTCTTTGCTTCTTCCAATGATAAATCAACGGAAAGTCATATCCGTATTACGGAATTAGCTCTTGGCTACGTGAAGCGAAAAGCTGAGATGGGAGAAGACGCCGTACTGCTGATTGATTCGATAACAAGATTGGGGCGGGCCTATAATAATGCTCAGGAAAGCAGTGGAAGGACGCTCTCCGGTGGATTGGACATCCGGGCTCTTGAAATTCCCAAAAAGATTTTTGGCTCAGCGCGAAAAATTGAAGGGGGCGGTTCATTAACTATTATTGCTACTTGCCTGATTGAGACGAATTCCCGCATGGATGATCTTATTTTTGAGGAGTTTAAAGGTACGGGTAATATGGAGCTAGTGCTGGATCGGGAATTAGCAAATGATCGTATTTATCCCGCTATTAATATTAGTGCTTCCGGTACGCGAAATGAGGATAAGTTTATTACGGATTCTCTGGAAGAGCGTAATATGGTCCGTCGTTACCTGCTCAAGAAGTCTCCCAAAGAGTCTATGCAGAGCCTGTTGAAGGTATTGAGAAATACTGACAGTAATGATGAGCTGCTGAACCAGATTGCAGCGATGGCATAATTGGATGGACGGAGAGCCTGCATTGACAACAGAAGTCGTAGTATACAATATTGAATCGGCACTGAATGCCCAAGAAGGCGGTGCTGATCGCATAGAGCTTTGTGATAATCCCGGTGGCGGGGGTACGACTCCTTCTTTGGGAACAATTGAGGTATTGCGCGAAGCACTGGATATTTCGCTATTTGTAATGATTCGTCCACGAGAAGGAGATTTTTGCTACTCTGCTCTTGAGTTTAAAGCTATGAAGCGCGACATAGCACACTGTAAAGAGCTTGGAGTGGATGGAGTGGTGTTCGGTATCCTTTCACCCGATGGAACCCTCGACAGGAAGCGGTGTGGGGAATTGGTGGAATTAGCTCGTCCTTTACAAGTAACCTGTCATCGTGCGTTTGATATGACAAAAGACCCTTTCGCTGCACTGGAAAATTGTGTCGAAGCAGGATTTGATCGGATATTGACTTCGGGCCAAAAGGCCCGGGCTTTAGAAGGAGTGCCATTGATCGGTGAACTTGTAGAAAAATCCAGGGGACGTATTTCTATTATGGCGGGCTGTGGGGTGAATGAGGAAAGTGTAGAAGAGATTGCAGGCAACACGGGTATTAATGAGATTCACTTGTCTGCTGAAACAACTCGTGATAGTCTGATGAAGTATAAAAATCCCAATATAAAAGGGATGGGATCGACTACCGGTAAAGAGTATGTGGTAGGTACCGTTAGTGCAGAGAGGGTAAGAGAAATTCGTAAGAATGGATTAGATGCTCAAAAAAAGTTGGCTACCAGGGATTGAGGGAGAATTATCAGCTTTGATGATAATTTAATAGACTGGCAAGCTTTTATCGATACTGCGAGCCCATTCGTTAATACCTCCTTTTAGATTTTTAACATCTGAAAATCCTCTCTCCTCCAATAACTTGCACGCTTCGGCACTTCGAGAACCACTCCTGCACATACAAACAATTTCCTGATCTTTTTGATCTTCAACTTCATCCAAACGGTCAGCTAATTCACCAACAGGGATAAGCTGGGTATTCTTGTATTCTATCTTCGATTGATACTGTTCGAAGGGTTCACGAACATCCAACAGAAAAACGTGATCATTGTCATTATCAATTTTTTGCTTGAGTTCTTGTACAGTTATTTCTTCCATAGTTTTAGATTAATAACAGAAGAACACGATATGTGTTCGATTTATTCTTGAATTAAAATTATTCAGTATCATAACGATCCAGTCGAAACTGTTTCCCCAAATAGAGACGACGAGCTTCTTCATCTTTTGCCAGTTGGTCGGCCGATCCTTCCTTTAAGATTTTTCCCTCGAACATGAGGTATGCTCGATCGGTAATAGCCAATGTTTCGTGCACATTGTGGTCTGTAATAAAGATGCCAATATTGCGATGACGAAGTTGGGCCACAATTTCCTGGATGTCTTCCACCGCAATAGGATCTACGCCGGCAAAAGGTTCATCCAGAAGAATAAAGTTGGGATCTGTTACTAATGCCCGTGCTATTTCTGTTCGCCTGCGTTCACCGCCCGAAAGGCTGTATCCTTTGCTATCTTCTACCTTTTGAAGTCCAAATTCCTCAATAAGCTCATCAACACGCTCTTCAATTTTTAATTTTGAAAAGTTTTTAAACTGAAGAATAGATTCAAGGTTTTCACGTACCGTCAGATTTCGAAATACGCTTGCCTCCTGTGCCAAATAACCGATGCCAAGCCGAGCACGCTTATACATAGGCATGTTTGTTAAATTCCGATCATCAAGGAATATTTGTCCCTCGTTAGGGGTGACAAGACCCACAAACATATAAAAAGTGGTCGTTTTTCCGGCCCCATTGGGTCCCAGTAATCCAACTATTTCTCCCTGAGTTACTTCAATGGAAACATCCGAAACAACCGTACGACGTTTATAGCGTTTGGTTAGTCCTTTGCTATAAAGCGTTTTCTGGTTGGAGCCTTTCGTCATAATAAGAGCTGTTGGATTTATGCTACAGTAAGTTCCCGCAAGGCAGATTCAAAGATGCGCTTTCCGTCATCCGAACCCAGTAAGCTCTCGACAGCGCGTTCGGGATGAGGCATCATGCCCAATACATTACGCTTTTTATTGCAAATTCCGGCTATATGGTCAACTGACCCATTGATATTGGCTTCTTCTGTAGTTTCTCCCTTTTTGTTACAGTAACGGAAGACGATCTGGTTATTATCCTGAAGCTCTTTGAGCTGATCGGAGTCGGTAGTATAGTTCCCTTCACCATGAGCAACAGGCAGCTGCAACACCTCTCCTTCTTCGATAGTGCGGGTAAAAAGAGTATCTGAGGTTTCGCAACGAAGATAAGTCTGCTTACAGATAAAACGAAGCTGTTCGTTGTGAAGCATAGCGCCGGGCAGCAGTCCCGCTTCTAACAGGATTTGGAAGCCATTGCAAATTCCCAGGACGGGGCCTCCCTTATTGGCAAATTCAATTACGGATTGCATAATAGGGGAAAAGCGGGCAATAGCGCCCGAGCGGAGGTAGTCGCCATAGGAAAACCCCCCGGGGACCAGTAGAAAATCGATATTTGACAGATCGGTATCCTTATGCCATAGAAATTGGGCTTTAGCATTCATAACATGCGCCAAAGCATGATAGGCGTCATGATCGCAGTTAGAACCGGGAAATACAATTACTCCAAAGTTAGCAGACACGGTATTATCCTTTTATTTCGGTGACAAGTTGAATTTCTTTGAGTACGCCGTTGACTTCG
>CAYXVW010000007.1:0-23936 GCA_964468695.1 uncultured Balneolaceae bacterium
TTTCCCATTGAGTAGCATTAACGGCGGTGCTATTATTAAGAATGGTAAAGCCACTTGCTGTTAAGAAAAGAAGCACCAGTATAGTTGAAAATAGTTTTCTAGAAGTATTCATTAGGTTTTATTGTTTAGGATTGATTAATAAATATAGAGGGCTTAAATCAAATTATAATAAGAAACGTTCCTTTAATGTTAAATTAATTTCTCAAAGTAATTGGCAATGATTCCAATGCTTTTTCGTTATATAGTCTAAATCTTTGTTCCAACTTTTTAAAAGTGATATTAGACGGGTAACACCGTTTTATATCGGAACAAATAATCAATATATTAGTCCAACTCAATAGATAAGAGTATATTAATCTTAAATTTAGATCACATTTTATGAAGTTTTTTAAAAACACTTTGCCTTTATTGCTTGGGATGTTGCTTATAGCCGGTTCTGCGGTTGCCCAGGTTCAACAACAACAGCAGCAACAGCAACAACAACAGATAGATCCGGATAGCATCACAGATGAAGAGCTTGAAAAGTTTGCGCAAGTTTCGCAGGAGTCTCAAAAAGTTCAGGAAGAGATGAGAAATCAGGTTGATAGTCTTCTTGATGAGAATGATATGGAAATGGAGCGTTTTCGTAAGATTATGATGAGCCAACGCAATCCTCAATCAGCTGATTCTGCAGACATTACTGAAGAAGAGCAAGCTACGATGGAAGAGATTCAGCCTCAACTGATGCAAATGCAGCAGCAAGCTCAGCAGGAAATGGTTACTATTATTCAGGACAACGGACTGGAACCACAGCGTTTTCAACAGTTAATGCAGGCCGTTCGTACTAATCCTGAAGTAATGAAGCGTTTCCAGGAAATTTCCGGTAACGGTGGAAACGGTAATATGCAGCAGTAATTTATTGCTTTATAGGTTATTTAATTTTGAAAAGCCCGTCTTTATGGACGGGCTTTTTTTATTTTCAGCTTATCCAGGAACTCCCGCTTAGGAAGAAACGCCAGGGTAATTCGGCATCTTCTTCCGCATAGTCGACTCCAATACGCGGACCAGATCTTATTTGATCCGGTTTGATAATATTATTTCGGTTTTCAATCCAGATAGTATTTTTATTTAGTGATTGAGCGTCGTAATCAATCGTAATCCCCAAGGCCTGGGTCAGCCGTCCAGGTCCGGCCGTAAGAGTGGGCTTTAGGGTATCGAAATTTCTTCTATCTAGCATGGTTTCTATGCCTTCTATGGGTTTTATAGCGCGAATAAGTACAGCGTCCGCTTTCCCTTTTTTATTAGTGACCACATTAAAAAGATGATGAATACCGTAACAGAGATAGACGTAGGCAATACCACCCGGTTGATACATGGTTTCCGTACGATCGGTACGCCGCCCGCCATATGCATGCGATGCCCGGTCATCCGTTCCGGAATAGGCCTCTGTTTCTGTGATGATACCAGCGGCCAATGAATTATCAATATTGGTACAAAGTACCTTGCCTATGAGTTCTCTGCTAATACGAAGCACATCACCTTGCCGGTAAAACGAGAGGGGGATCTTGGGATAGGACATAGAGATCTAAGAAATCACGGTATATGGATTTTTGGGGATGGGGTTCTCTTCTACAAAGGCCTGTTGATATGCTCGTGCTACAATAGTACTGAATATAAAAAGTACTGCGGAATAGAATGCCCAGACTCCTACAATCACTAAGATAGTATATCCCTGATAATAGTAGCGATAGGCGTGCAGCGCATATCCGAGATACCAGCCAATCCCAAGCTTAGCAAGTTCAAAAAGTACGGTATATATAAAAGAAGCCAAGAGTGCTACCCTGGGTTGCATTCGCTTTTCGGTAATGTAACGAAAGATGATATAAAATAGCAGAAAGGTAAAGAGTAAGGGTACTACTCTGTTAAGAAGTTCATAGATCCAGCTTAGTTCAAGGATTATCTCGGTAAAGGGTACCGCAAGCTGATTTATGGAGACCAGTGAAATAAGTGAAATGATAAGACTGAAGAAAAGAAATACTCCGCCTACCAGCCCAAAAGTGAAAAAGTTATAGACCATTTCCAGGATGGGGTGGCGTCGATCCTCAATATCGAAAATGTCGAAAACTACGTGCTTAAGCGTATGAAACAGGCCCTGGGAAAAGAAGGCGAGGATAATAATACCTATAATGCCAAAAATACGGCGTGCACCGATCAGGGGATCGAGCAGAGCTTCCAGCGTAACAGCTCCCCGGTATACATCTCCCGATTCCGATTCATAGGCAAAATTGGGAAATAGTTCGCGGCCGTAACGGAGAATCTCATTAAAGGCAGCATCATAGGATAGAACAAAGCCGATAATGGAGATCATCAGCAGCGTGAAGGGGATAGCACAAAGAAAAAGATTAAAAGTAATAGCGGAAGCATTGAAGAAAATATCTACCTTCTTTAATAACTTGGTAAAAATGCGCCAGAATTTTTTGTACTTCTGCACAGTTTAATTAGGGCTAAAGTTAATAAGTGCCAGAAAGTTAAGCGGTCTTTATCCTTTTTGCTAATTTAAATTAGTAGCAATAGGAAGCTAATTCTTAGTAATGCTTTTCATTGTCAGTGTATATCGTACGATTAAATATAATGGTTTTTACCAAGTTAATGTTCAGTATAATGAATAGGAGATTACGGCTGTATAAAAACAGCTTGAGGAAGCTTGCAGAAAATAAACCCCCGGTGTTTTTCAAAGATCCACAAAAAATGGTTATTATCGGGTGGCATTAGAAAACTCATTAACAGAGAACTAAGAAACTTAATAAACGGATGAAAATTATTAACGTAGCCAGTGCCCGGCCGAACTTCATGAAGGTAGCGCCGTTACTTGAAGCATATAAGCATTATGATGATATAGAGGCACAGCTGCTACACACGGGACAGCATTATGATTATGAGATGTCCAAAATATTTTTTGATGAATTAGGCATACCCGCACCTGATCATCATTTGGGAGTAGGAAGTGGGAGCCACGCTGAACAGACGGCTAAAGTGATGATAGCTTTTGAAAAGGTGTTACGAAAGGAGCAGCCCGACTGGGTCGTGGTGGTGGGAGATGTAAATCCCACAATGGCTTGTACTATTGTAGCCAATAAAATGGGAGTAAAGGTGGCCCACGTGGAAGCGGGACTTCGAAGTTATGACCGGAATATGCCCGAGGAAATTAATCGCGTACTTACCGACAGTATCGCAGATTTATTGCTGACCCCTTCTATTGACGGGAATATGAATCTGGTGAAAGAAGGGATTCCCGAGAGAAAAATCAGGTTCGTGGGAAATATTATGATTGATACGCTGTTCAATATGCGCAAACGGTCCGGTGAATCTTCAATTTTGGATGATTTGGGCGTTACAGAAAAGGCCTATGGATTGGTGACACTTCATCGTCCATCAAATGTCGATCAGCATGAGACCCTCAGCAGTTTTGTTGAAATTCTGGAACGGAGTGCTAAAGATTTACCGATGGTGTGGCCGGTACATCCGCGTTCGCGGAACAGGGCTAAAGAGTTTGGTTTGTGGGAGCGTCTTGGAGAGATTGGTAACTTACATTTACTGGAGCCGGTTGGCTATCTGGATAATGTAAAACTGATGGATTGCGCTCGTTTTGTATTGACCGATTCCGGCGGGATACAAGAGGAAACGACGGCTTTGGGAGTTCCCTGTTTTACTGCGCGGGAAAATACAGAACGTCCCATAACCATTACCGAGGGAACAAATACCCTAGTTGGTACAAAAAAGGATGCTATTCTTAAGCAGATAGCCCAATATTTGGGAGATGAAGTTTCTGATGATGCTTATAGAGAGGCGAAACCACTTTATTGGGATGGCCGAACAGCAGAGCGAATTGTAAAGGAAATCAGGCAATACGAATAATAAATAATATTTATATAAGCTTTACCGCACTATGGGGAGTGCAGTAAAGCTATATAGTTGTTGCTACTGATTTTACCTGGAAAGGATAACTTCATTGAAGTCAGGCGTAGCCTGAACGGTATATCTGTCGTCATGCTTTTTAATTGGTTGAGCTTTTCCATCAACCGTAAGGGAGTCAGGCTCAAATGACAATCCGATAATATTCAGCAGTACTGTATCATATTTTGGTTTGAACTTCCCTTCGCGGCTGGCAGTGATTGTTAAGCTATTTTCACTGTTCTCGATGTTATAACTGGTAAGCCGATAATCACCTTCTTTATAATTATAACCTTCTTCGGCGTCCTCATAAAGTTGTCCCGCTTGATTTGAGGTACCAGCATATACATTAAGTTCCAGCAATTTGGGGTCCCGTTCCTGAGTATATTGCATGACTTCGCGCAAGGGGAGAACGGTACCTGCCCTCACAAAGAATGGGATTTCGCTTATGGGGGCTTCTACCTTATGAGTTTGTCTTCCTTCCAGGCGGTCACCGGATCGGAAATCATACCATTCCCCTGTGGGAAGGTATGTTTCAACTTCTTCAGCTCCTTTCTCAAGTACCGGGGAGACCAGGATGTGGTCGCCAAACATAAAAGCATCGTTTTCTTCGAGTGCTTTTTCATCCGTCTGATCATAAAATCCAAGGGGGCGGATGATGGGCGTTCCATGCTGAACGTAGTTAAAAAAGGCGGTATAGAGGTAGTGGAGAAGTCGATATCGAAGCTCAATAATGGAGCGATTGATATCGGTAAACTTCTCCCCGAATACCCAGGGTTCCTGATCCAGATCTGACTGTGCCTTTCGGAGTTCTACCTCTTCTTTCTTTACGGCTGCCGCTCCATCGACGTTATAACCCATCGTGTGATTGCGGAAAAGAGGATGGAAAATAGCCAGTTGCAGCCAGCGACTGAAAAGCTCGGGGGAGGGCTGTTCAACAAAGCCTCCTACGTCCGACCCGACAAAAGAGTAGCCTGAAATACTTAATCGCTGGGATTGTTCATTAGCTAATTTTAAATGGTCCCAACTGGCAATATTATCACCGGTCCAGAGAGCAGCGTATCGTTGTCCACCTGCAAAATTGGCCCGGGTGAGCAGGAAGGGCCGTTTATCAGGATTGTGTTTCTTTATTCCCTCCAGGGAGGCGCGGGCCATCTGCATACCGTAGATATTGTGCGCTTTTCTATGACTGCAGGGATGGCCGTCAAAATGATGGCGTACGTGCTCGGGGAAGGTTTTAGCCTCTATCTCAAAGACGGCCGGTTCATTCATATCGTTCCAGATACCGCTAACATGTTTCTCCTGCATTAGGTCTTCATAGAGGTCACCCCACCAATCACGGACATCTGGATGAGTGAAATCCGGGAAGGCGCATTTCGATGGCCAAACCGGTGCGATAATCATTTCGCCATCGGGACGTGTACAGAAGTATCTGTTATCCCGTCCTTCTGTGTATACTGGGTAATCATCATCCACTTTAACCCCCGGATCAATCATAACGATAGTTTTAAAGCCTTGTTCCTTAAGATCACTGATCATTTCAGCCGGGTTGGGAAACAGGTCATTATTCCAGGTAAAAACCCGGTATTCATCCATATAATCGATATCCAGATAGAGGGCATCGCAGGGGATCTTCTTCTTACGGAAAGTAGAGGCGAGATGCCGTACGCGTGATTCGGGATAGTAGCTCCACCGGCACTGATGGTAGCCTAAGGCCCACATCGGTGGCATTTCCGGTTTCCCGGTTAGTCGTGCAAAGCGTTCGCTTACTTCGGTGAGGGTAGGACCATTAATAAAATAATAGTTCATGACCCCGCCCGCTGCCGAGAAACTACTAATATTATTTTCCTTGCGATCAAAGCTGAACCGTGTGCGGTAGGTATTGTCTAAAAAGATGCCATAGGCCCGATCTTGGTGTAATCCTGCATAAAAAGGGACGCTCCTATATAAGGGATCTTCGCCCCGCTCATAGGCATAAGCATCGGTATTCCAGTTTTCAAAAGCTCTGCCGCGGAGGTTTTGTGCATACGCTTTATCCCCCAAACCATAATAGCGATCGCCCTTGGGTGCTTTCTTGGTTACCTTTATTTCACTGATTCCTTTCATCAGGCTTTCACGGCGATAGAAACCATGTTCATCCTCGCAAATCATATTTCCTTCTGCATCGAAGAAATGGACCAGCATATTTTTCTTGGTGATGATACAGCTGAGTGTTGGTGTTGAAATCTCAAAAAGCCGGTCTTCTTCAATAAAAGAGATATCCACTTCTTCCGATTGAAAGTCGGGATCAATGGCATATGAGAAGTCAGACTGAACATCTCCTTCCAAAAAATATCGCATCTGAACGATATCAGGAGTATGTATTCGAATTTGAAGCTTAACCCTGTTTTCAGTGTGGAAGGTGAACTTCTGTCCCTTTCTTTCGTGATCAATTATATGCCCGGGACGGTACCGACTGATAATATCCGGTTTACGGTCATCGTCTTCTTCGCCAGAGGAATTTTGAGATTTTTGTAGCTTATTTTCTGCCATGAAGTCTTGGTGTTAAATTTTTGTAAAACTGAAAATATAAAAATACAGAGATAATACAACGTAAAGTTTAAACTGGAGAGGGAACCGGTTATGATACTTTTTATCTAAAGTGATTTGGAAAGTAAATACGTTCTGGAATGTCCTGAAGTTTCTGCTATCTTAAGGCTATCAATAATAGCAACTGATATAAAAAGTGCAATTATGAATCTTAAAATCTACCAGGTTGATGCTTTTGCTTCAGCCATTTTTCATGGAAATCCCGCTGCGGTATGTCCCCTTGAGGAGTGGCTGACGCAGGAACAGATGCAAAACATTGCCATGGAAAACAATCTTGCTGAAACGGCATTTTTTGTGAAAGAGGAGGACGGATACGCCCTGCGCTGGTTTACCCCTCAAACCGAGGTAGATTTGTGTGGACACGCAACACTCGCTTCGGCTCATGTGCTTTTTGAACATATGGGATATGATGAAGAGGTGATTCATTTCCATACCAATAGCGGTATCCTAAGTGTGCGACGGAAAGGAGATCAACTGACAATGGATTTTCCCACTGCCGAGCTCAACGATTTCGAACCGCCTTCAGTTCTTGAGGAGGCTTTACGTCTTCCACCGACAGAGGTCTATAAAGATACCGATATTCTTTATGTAGTGAATAACGGGTTACAGCTTCGGAATATGGATCCAAATTTCCGGTTGCTCAAACAGCTGGATACCCGGGGAGTAATTGTTACGGCTCCGGGCATTGGAGATGTTGATTTCTTATCCCGCTTTTTTGCTCCGGCCGTGGGTGTGGATGAAGATCCGGTTACCGGATCAGCTCATACCATGCTGGCTCCCTATTGGAGCAAGCGTCTGGGTAAAAAAAGATTGATCGGCCGCCAAATATCCAAGCGTGGAGGGACGGTATATTGCGAGTATAAGGGAGATCGCGTAGTGTTGAGTGGAGAAGCGTGTACCTATCTGGAGGGAACCATTTTATTATAATGGAATTGTTACTATTACTTGTACTGGGGATTGTTGCAGGTCTTGTCGCAGGACTTTTTGGGCTGGGCGGCGGGATCTTGTTTACACCAATTCTGTTTATTGTATTCAGTAATGCCGGTATTACTGATCCTGTGGTACTTACGATTGGCAGTTCACTTTTCTGTACCTTTATAGCGGCAGTCGGAAGTTCCGTTCGACAATATCATCAACAAAACTTTTATTGGTCAGAGGGATTGAAAGTTGGATTACTGGGAGCAGTTGGTGTTTTATTGGGAAAGCAGGTTATTACTTCAGACTATTACAGTCAGCAGGAATTCGTGATTTTTTTCAGTGTATTACTAATGTACGTGGCCTATATGTTCTATCGGCGCGGCTCCCAGGGAGAAGAACATATTTATCTGGACGAAACACCGGTAACGTTTAAGCAATCAGCGGTTACCGGCGGACTCGGAGGTTTTGTGGCTGCACTGGCCGGTATTGGTGGTGGAGGCGTTATGGTGCCACTGATGAATCTTTGGTATAAAAAGAAGTTTGCCAGAGTAGTAAGTATTTCTTCTTTGGCCATCGTCTTTATATCGCTTTCCGGCTGGGTGCAGCTGGCATTTTTTAATGGTACAACCGAGACTTTAAGTGCATTTAATATCGGTTATGTAGATTTCGGTGCCGCATTCCCACTGGCATTGGGTGGACTTTTGGGTGGATTCCTGGGCGCCCTGTTTAATCTTAAAATAAACCGCCGTTACCTCCAATACGCTTTTGCTTTTTTAGCCATAGGGATGGCGATTAAGTTATTGGCCGAAGTATTTTAGTTTATTTTTATTCCTGCTCTTCTTCCTGTATGGCCGGACGTTCAAGATAGGGGAGTCCTTCGGTTATCCAGTCGGCGGGTTCCTTGCCTAGCAGATAATGCTCGTGCCATTCGAACGCCCGAGTTGCATAGTCAATCTGGTTTTCTTCACGTGCCAGTCCATGGTTTTCACCTTCATACACCAGCATTACAAAAGGATTTTGCATCCGCCGCATGGTATTGTAGAGCTCTACGCCTTGGTTAAAATCCACTGCGCCATCGTCGGTTCCAAATTCTACCAATAATGGGGTGTTGACTCCTTCCATATTAAAGATGGGTGAATTATCCACGAAATTGTCCCAGTCCTCCCACCAGGGGTCGGGAAATCGCCCCTGACTTGTTTCAAAAATTTTGGCATCCGTCATACCGGTATTCCAGTATATAGAGTTGTACATGCTTATCATATTTGTGAGCGGAGCACCGGCTACAGCAGAGTTAAAGAGATTGGTTTGGGTGATGATAAAGGTCGTTTGATAAGCCCCCCAAGAATGTCCCGTCAAGCCGATTTGATCTTCGTTAATCATGCCGGTGTTAATAACTTTTTCAACCGCTGGTACTACACTTTCAACCGCCGAAACACCCGGATCTCTGAGCTCATAGTTGATATCCGGCTGAAAGACAAAGTATCCTTCCGAGGAGAATCTTCGAAAATTATAGGGACTCTTCCGGGAAGGCATGCTGTAACTATGCATGGTTTGAGAGCGTTTTTCATAGATATAGGTGACCATTGGATAGGTTTCTCCGGGCTCGTAATTAGCGGGATAGAGGAGCCGTCCTTCTAGTTGATCGCCCCTTTCGTTGGTAAAGGTAATAAGTTCATCGTCCGCCCAGTAATAATCTTCCTGTTGCGGATTTGTAAAAGTAAGAGCAATGGGATCGTCAAAGCTGTCATCCACAAGGTACATATCGGGAGAATCCGTTGCTGACTGCATCTGATAGACAAAGCGATCGGTAGAATCAGCTCGGGAAAACCGGTTATACATTTGATCTTCGTACATGAGTGTTTCCAGGTTTTCATCCGTATAGCGAGCATAGCCCCGCTTTTTGGTAGTGTCGCCATACATACTGAAAAATATCGGTTGATCATCCTTTATCCCATCCTGATCATCACCGTAATCGATGGGTGCATAGCGGAAGCGGATGCGGTCAGAGGCTCCCTCAGTAAGCCGGTTATAGTCGCTGCCATCTGTCCATACCTTATAGGTATCGTATCGATCATAAATTAAAACCCACTGGTCATCTTCAGCCCAGTCGCCACTCCCAAAGGGTCGTCGGTATTCACGTCCGTTGACCCGTGTAAAGTTTTCAAAACGACTGTCTATATTACCTGTAATATTGGTGTGCGTATCTTCACTGATATCGTAGGTCCACCAGTTTTGATCCTTGAAGTAAAGCAGATATTGACCATCGGGAGAGGTTTGTACAAACTCGTGACGGTCTAATATTTTCTTTTCTTCGCCGGTGCCCACATCAATTACATATACCTCACGCCAATCCTCCTCAAAGGCCGGTTCAAAAGGTTCTGGATTGTAGGCCACGACATGCTTCTGGTCGCCGGTCAGCTGCAGTTGCTCGCGATTTTCGGCTCCTAACTGTACAAACTTATCGTCATCCAAATGCCATGCGGAAAGGTAGTTGGACCGTCGTTCCGCATCTGCCATTACTTTCTGCCGGGGCTGTATATCCGCATCCTTCCAGTGCCATACTTCTACATTGGAAGGATCCAGGTCGTCATCGTTCTTCTTTTTCGCTGTAGAATCTGCGTCAGATTTCTTGGAGTCTTCTTCCGGACTTTTTTCCCATTCTTTAATTCCCATAAAAAGGGTTTCTCCGTCATCAGACCATCGCGGTTCCTGATAATCAACTACGCGAAAACTATCCGGGAAGGCCTGGAATTCCTGCTGGTCAAAAATCTGTTTCTGTGGTGATTGATTCAGGTTTCGGAAAGCATACACTAAGTGAGTGGGATCCTTAAAGTCTTCTTCTTCCCGCTCTTTGAGGAAGGCCAGGGCTGTACCTTCTTTATTCCAGCTGAGTTCCTTGTAGTTCGTCGTATCGTTATCCAGAATGTTTATCCTGTTGGATGACAGATCATAGAGGTGCGCTCCATTTCCGAAATCCTCGGTAGCATCCAGTAGAAGGGCCAGCTTATCTCCCTTTTTATTGAACTCATATTCGGAAACATTGCCTACCAGCTGATTGGTACCCTGCCGTAGATTACGAATGATGACATCGGCCCCATCGGTTTTGCTTTCTTCAGGTTTATATTTCCGCATCAGCAGGTGATGTCCGTTATTTGAGAACTGAAAACTCTGTACATTTTTGAAGGTATCTACCTGGGTAGTAGAGAGATTCATCAGTCCCAACTTATAGCGTACACTTTTGTTCTGCTCCTCAAGTTTATCCTGCTCATCTTCTGAGACTCCAATCAGGAAGGCCGCCCATTGGTTATCGTTCGAAAAATCCGGACGTACCCCGTGCATGAATTTATGTTCTTCGGTGGTGTCCGCCCCAACTTCTTTAATGATGAGCCAACCATCCCCATCTTCCAGGCTAATATTATAGGAAAACCACTCGCCATCCGGTGATAGCTCGGTACCCCCTATGCGTTGCCACTGACCATAGTCTTCGGGTTCAAGTTTTTGTTTTTGTGCATAAAGAGTAGTAATGCTAAGTAGCAGGCAACTGATGAGAAGTATCGCCAATCGAAAATGCCGCATCGTACAGTATTTTATTTTTGATGATTATAATATATCTAACAGTAAAAAATTTTAGGCAGTAAGGAAAATAGTTTCAATCTTTGTATTTATGTTTTGGGTGCTGTTCATGATTCCATGAACAGAATCCTCGCTGCTACAAAAGGCATACGAAAAGAAAAAAAAATGATACGGGTTTATTGAATTTAGCTATTTTAAGCTCATCCTGTTACCTTTGAATTTGTTAATAATTCTTGATCAAGAAGCCTTTGACTGAATTCCATATGAACAGACGCACCCTGTGCCGCTACATAAGCCCGGTACTTATACTTTTTTTAGCGGTTCCTCTATTGACGCTAAATACTCTAAAAGCACAACCTATTCCCATAGGAGATTGGGCTGACGGACAGTATCGTACACTGCAGCTGCTTTCAGATTCTACGATTAATAATTCTCTTACCAATCGGCCATTGTGGTATTCTGCATATGATGAGTTACTGGAAGAAAATCCGGAGGTTGCCGATGCGTGGTGGGCACAATCGATGCGCGGGCCTGAAAAGAGGATAGCCAACTTTTTTGATGTGGGAATATATGCTCCCGAATTGACAAATACATTTAACAGCGAGCTGCCATATGGTGAAAATAACGGGGCTGCCTGGTATGGCCGGGGCTTAACAACTGAGTTTCAAGGCGGTGTGTATTTAACATCAGATTACCTGACACTTACGTTTCGTCCCCATTTGAGCTATACACAAAATCGTGATTTTCCCAAGCCTCGATTCATTCCAACTGACGAGGATGGAAATCCCCGATACAGGGCTATATTTGCAAATATTGATATGCCTTATCGCTTTGGGCCTGAATCCTATAGCGATTTCGATTTGGGCCACTCCTCTGCACGCATCCATTATAAAAGCATAGAAGCCGGCGTAGGAACAGAACCCCTTTGGTGGGGGCCGGGAGTGCAGTATGCATTAATGATGAGTAATAATGCACCGGGAGTACGTCAGCTGTTTTTTGGAACACGCGACCCTCTTCAGATTCCATTCAATATCGGAAGCCTTGAGTTTCGTTGGGTCTGGGGTTGGCCGGAGGATTCAGAATATTTTACACGCAATGATAATGAGCGGTTCATGAATGCGCTTAATTTCAGCTTTTCTCCCTCATTTATGCCTGGTTTTACGGTGGGACTTACCCGAACCTTTCACCAGTATATACCGGAAGAAGGGTTAGAGTTATCGGATTATATCAGTATTCTGGAGGCCTTTCAGAAAACAAGTTTGAAGTCATCTCAGAATCAGGGAGGTAATGATGTAAAGAATCAACTCGCTTCGGTTTATTTCCGATGGGCTTTTCCGGAAAGTAATGCAGAGCTGTATGGAGAATATTTTCGGGAAGATCACAGTTGGGATTTTCGTGACTTCCTCATGCAGCCGGATCACGACCGGGCTTATACCATAGGAATTCAGAAGATCGTAGAGAGCGATCGTATCGATTTTGTGAAAATTAATGCTGAGATTAATTCCCTGGTACCCAATCGCATTGATGATGTACGTCCCCAAACCTATTATTATCGGCATTCCAGAATCGTGCAGGGACATACAAACGGTGGAGAAGTATTAGGTGCGGCTGTGGGACCGGGTTCGGGCAGCCAGTATTTGGGAGCCGAAGGTTTCTGGGGGGATGGAATGCTGGGACTCTTTGTCCAGCGGGTAGAAGATAATGACTTCTTCCATTATGAATATTATGACACTAATTCTCCGAACCCACCAACTTCCGATATTTATCGCCACCGGATAAATCTGAATATAGGACTTAAAGGAGCATATAAAACGGGACCTCTTCTGTTAAATGCACAACTCATTTGGAATAAAAATTATAACTATGGTCGATATGATTATGGCAATCCGGATATAAGTTTTGATACCGTTGGTGAACACGATAAAGTTAATATGCATCTGCAGCTCTCTGCCCGGTACCTGTTTTAGATAAATGGGTAAAAACGTAGAGGGAAGTGATTATTTATGAGCAAGTATGTTAGTTGGTTTTCATAAAATGACAAATATGCCACGAGAAATTTTGATGGAAAAAGTATTGGGTTTTATAAAAAGCGGCCTGTTGGTTCTGCTGGTTGGAATTGTCATGCAACCCGCACAACTGAATGCACAAACAATACCAGTAGGAGATCTTCAGGAGGAGAAGATAAGGTTGATGCAGCTTTTTTCAGATTCTACCGCTGAGTTACCTTTTACCAATAGACCTATTAGCCGGAAAAGTTATCGGCAAGCTTTTGAGAATGTAGAATCGGAAAATTCCTGGTGGGCTGATTCATCCGTATCACCCGAGATACCGCTCACGGATGATTTCACGCTTGGATTTTATGAGCCGGAGATACAAGGGACCTATAATCATAAGTTACCTTATGGTGAAAATAATGGCGCGGCCTGGTATGGACGGGGCATGAATACAGAATTTAAGGGAGGTTTTTATATTAATTCTCATTTTTTGGATGTGAGTATTCATCCCCAGATTGTACGCCAGCAGAATGAAGATTTTGAAGTGCCCCGGTTTATCCCGCGAGACAGGGATGGAAATATCCGTTATGTGGCACAGGGAACACTGCCGGAAGATACGCTTGCTGAGCGCATTGATCGGCCTTTCCGCTTTGGTCCAGATAGCTATACCACCATTAACTGGGGGCATTCGTCCGTTCGCTTCCACCGGTATAACATGGAGATTGGACTGAGTTCCGAGCCGCTCTGGTGGGGACCCGGTGTACAGTATGCGTTAACTTTAAGCAATAATGCAGGTGGGGTGCCTCATGCTTTCCTGGGAAATCGAGAACCATTTGAGTTACCCTATAATATTGGTCAGCTTCAGTTCCGGTGGGTCTGGGGATGGCCACAGGATTCAAAATATTTTGATTTGAAGGAGGCATATGCAACCCGCCCGCATCAGAGTTCGGAGAAATTTCTTCGCCGACGATTTATGAATGGGTTGAATATTGTCTACTCCCCATCGTTTTTGCCCAACTTTCATATTGGGACCAGCCGAATTATCCACCAATATATCCCGGAAAGTGGAATGACCGCAGGAGATTACTTGGCGATTTTTAGATCTTTTCCAAATCCGGATGAGAAAGCTTTGAGTGCTGCTCGCGACGCCAGTCATTATGAGGAGATCAATCCCCTATCTTCAGTTTATTTTAGGTGGGTATTTCCGGAGAGCAGTGCTGAGGTATATGCAGAATATATGAAGGATTCACATAACTGGAATTTTCGGGACTTCCTGATGGAGCCTCAACACGGACGGGCCTATACTATAGGGGCACAAAAGATTATTAAAAGTGGTTATAGCTGGCTTGACTTCGTGAAAGTCAATGCGGAGATTAATTCGCTAATGTCAACGCGTTTGGATGATATTCGTCCCCAAACGTATCTCTATTCCCACAAAAGCGTAAAGCAGGGGCATACACACCGGGGACAAGTGTTGGGGGCGGCAATTGGGCCGGGCTCAAGCAGCCAGTATATTGGGGTGGAGTCGTATTTTAAAAAGGGCAGGTTAGGCTTCTTCGTTCAGCGGATGGTAGATAATAACCATTTACATTATGAATATTATCAGCGCTGGTACCAAACCGGATGGTATGGGGATATGTATCGCCACCGGGTGGATGTAAATATCGGAATAGACGCAAATTATCGCATCTATGATATTATGCTGGGAGCGGGCGTGGTATGGAATAAGAAGTACAATTACGGACGATTTGGCTACGGCGATTTTAATATCAACTGGAATAGCCGGCCCCGTGACGATCGCCTTAACATGCAGTATCAGTTTTCCGTGCGCTATCTTTTCTAATCGCTTGTTCCAGGTCCAGATGTGGATGGATAACTCACTAATCTTCTCTCGAATCTACGCCCCACATAAGCTTGTGTCTAAGCGTATCAAAATAGCTCTGGTTGGGTAGTTCGATCAGGTCAATTGTAAAGTTAGAGCGCCGGATGTATACTTCAAATGGATAGGATTGGATCTCTTTAATCTGACCGTCGTAGGAAAACAGTACTTCGTGCTCTTGTTCCTCAACACTTATTTTTAGTGATTTGTCAGAAGGAAGGACTAAGGGACGAGTCGTAAGCGTATGTGGATTGATAGGTGTCAGAACCATTACGTCGGAATTGGGCATGACAATAGGGCCGCTCGACGAAAGGTTATAGGCCGTTGATCCAGTGGGTGAAGCTACAATAAGTCCATCAGCCCAATAGTTGTTAATAAACATCTCATTATACTCGGCGCTAACGTTTACCATGGAAGTAGAATCCTTTTTGGCAAAAAGGAATTCATTCAGGGCATGATAGATATTCCCTTCGTTATCCTCCGCTTCCAACATATAGCGTTTATCGATACGATAGGTACCCTCCTTAAGATAGTCTAAAGCCTGATTGATATTTTCTTTCTGGGTATAAGCCATAAATCCCAGTCGTCCGCTATTCACTCCCAGAATAGGTTTCTGGATATTTTTCATGAGCCGGGCCGTATATAGCATGGTCCCGTCTCCGCCAACGGCTATAATAATATCTGCCTGGTCAATGGCTTCTTTTTCATCTTCTACTACCACAGCAGAGGAATGCTCTTCCCCGCGATAGAGCTCCTGGAGATCAGAGCTAAAAATAATGTCGACTTCGTGCTCGTCCCCCCAATGAAGGATATCAATAAAAGAGTCCTTGACAGAGTATTTTTTGGGATTGGCTACGACGGCAAATTTCATGACAGATTAATTTAAATTTTCAATGGGTGGAAGCAGAATGTTGCGTACATCAATCCACCAGGGATAGGGAACCTGAGCTTGATTTTCAATCTCGGAACGCCCAATCGCAATGGATTGAATAGAAAATTGCAGTAATAATGGGTGTGATGCCCACTGGAGTTCTGGAATAAGCGGCTGACTCTCCGTTATAAATAAATCAATTTCCTGGTGTGGGATCCGGCTATTGCTAATAGAAAGCTCAGCATTTTGTTGATCTAAAAGCATAGACAAATTATCCAGCAATTGTTGAGAATATGGATGACCCGTAATACGAGCTATGGTAATCGTCCGGTTATCCAAAGAAGCATTACTGCTATTATTATCAGATTTAAAAGAAGTTTCCGTTATCCCGCGATCCATATTTTCAAAAAGAGCAGAAGAATTACTTTGGGCAATTTGACCTATGCTGGTGACAATATCACCTGGTAAATCAGAAGCCGGATTGTGATAAAGAGTAAACGTTATTTCACCTTCTGATGGTATTTGTTGGTATCGGCTGGAATAGGAAGAACTAAGATTACCTTCTTCGTTGAGCAGTTGCTGGCTAAGTGTAGGTCCCAATTCGGGAAGGTAGTGGATATCTCCGCTTTTCATGTTGGTCCAAAGGGTTTCTTCACTAGCGCTGCTAATGATATCCATCCGGTTAAGGGAGACGTCAGAAGAATTATAGTAGTTATCGAACTTTGAAAAAATGTGGGTGGAATCATTTTGCTGCCGGGAGAACGTAAAGGGTCCGCTGCCTATCGGTTCGAATATGCTATTGTTATTACCAACCGTTTCTTTTGGATAGATAACAGCTAAAGGGGTCGCCAGTTTTTGAAGAAAATTCGGGTCTGCATTATTTAGGGTAATCACAACCGTAGAATCATTGGGTGCTTGTATTCCGGATACCCCATCAAGCTGTCTGTGGTCGGGATTGTAAAGATTGCGCTGTTCCTGGAAATAAGGTTCAAATCCCCTGATATTCATAAAAAGCCGGGCAGCCATAGGAGAAACACCACTTCGGGCAGATCGTTCCAGGGCAAACTTTACATCTCCGGCCATTAGTTTGCGTCCCGTACCGCTGCCAAAGCGATCATTATCATGGTAATAAACGTCAGTACGCAGCCGAAAGGTATATTTCCTGTTGTTGTTTTCAACGGACCAATCCCTGGCGATTGCCGGCACTATATCACCTTCGCGATCAAACCGCACCAATCCCTCATATAGCAATTGAACCGCACGCATTTCAGTAGCCGAAGAAACCTGAAGCGGATCGAGTGTAGTAATAGGTTGGTATTCCCCGATAATTAGTTGCCGGAAGCTGGCATCGCGTTTAGTTGTATCTTCTTGAGTAGTAGTGTCGCGGCCGGCAGCCGTATCCGGATCACGGTCAACGATTACTGTTTCCGGTTGTTTACAAGATCCGATGGCTATTATAACAATGAGAAAAGCTAAAAGCTGCTTAAAGTTAAAGGGAGATAAATTCATTATCCGGTATGTATTTATATGTATGAATATTTTAGGAAATCATTGCGTCCAGTATCCTTATGGAAATATAGGATGTTCTGGATTTATGCTAAGATTTATTATCTGTTCCTTTTAATCCTTTGATTCCTTTAACAGCCTTTTCACTGAGTAGGTTCGTTTCATAAGAACGTATGCGTCCTATTTTGCGCTGATGTTGTTCAACAGCTATATCAATGAGTTTAAGCATTAAATCCTGCATATCCAGTTCGTTTTCTTCCCAGAGATAGAAAGAGAAGGAGCCTGGAATGGTATTGATTTCGTTAAAATAGACCTCTTTGGTATCTTTATTAATCAGGAAATCAAGTCGGGCTACACCGCTTGCCCGGAACAGGCTAAAGATCTTACGCGAGAGTGATTGGATTTGCTGAGTAAGTTCATCCGAAATGTCAGCCGGAATTTGACGATCGGCCGAAGCCATCCCTTTTTGTGATCCTTCTTCATTTTGATACTTGTCTTCAAAGGACAGCGTTTCATCCTGTCCAAGGGGACGTTCACACACGCTGTGCTGCATCTCTTCGGGAGTGCCCAGTATCGAGCAGTTCACTTCCAGCAGCGGGGTTACCGCTTTTTCTATCATCAGGTTATTATCAAAGCGAAAGGTTGTTTCCACTGCTTCGATCAGCTCATCTTGGTTTTCAGCCCTGTTTACCCCAATGCTGCTGCCGAGGGTGACGGGTTTAATAATCAACGGATAGTCGAGTTGTTTAGCTCTTTTGATTATTTGGTCCTGTTTTTCTGTCCATTCCTGCTCATAAAAATCGATACCATCGACAACCGGAATATCATGAGCGCGGCATAATTCCTTGGCTTTTACTTTGTCCATTCCCAGGCTTGATGCAAAAACTCCACTGCCGGCATAGGGAATGTTGTACATCTCGCAGGTTCCCTGGAAAGATCCGTTTTCTCCCTCAGAACCGTGAAAGGCTGGTATTACCGCATGGATAGTATAACTTTCGGGCGACTGGAACCATCCGGAATCTATTCCCTGAAGTACCGGTTTTCCCAGCTCATTGTGGGTGAAAGTGCAGGGAGTGGCTTCTTCAATCAGGGCATCCAGATCTTGGTAGTTTTCTAACTCGAGTAGTGGTTTGCCCGTGAGCCAGCGTCCGGACTTACTCACGTAAAGCGGAATGAGATTGTACTGACTGTCCTCCAGTGCTGCGATAACCTGCATTGCTGAAAGTACAGAAACCTCATGTTCAGGAGAAACACCGCCAAATGCGACCACAATATTCTTATCACTCATATCTTCCTATCATCGTTGCAGTTAATTCGCTTAATGATAAGAAAAGATGATTTCAGATGTGATATTAATAGTCACAAATTTAGTCGTCTTTATTCTGTGCCATATAAAAGAGCTGCATGATACGCAGTTCGCTGTAGCTGACGGTTTTGTCGAGCTTGTTATAGATAGGACGCAGCATGTGTGGTGCAATTTCGTTCATGATCTCCATCACTTCATCCTGCTTGCGCATCGAGAGGGAAGAGGCGGAAGCAATACCTTCAGTTCTCAGGTCATGTCCCTCTTCGAGGTACGTTTTCAGATGCTTAATGATGGTTACCTGCTTAACCCCGTGCTCTTCCGCTAGGTGTTCGATAGACTGTCCGTCATTAAATGCTTCACCCACCTGTTCATACTTTTTCTTTTTTGAGGATTCTTTTTTCTTCTTTTTGAGGGATTTTTTTCGGGGCTCTACATCGTGTTCCTCGCAGTAGTCGGTAATGATTTTAAGGAAATCCTTGCCGTACTTTTTCTGCTTAATCGAACCTACCCCATATATTGGCAGCATGTCGTCTTTGGTCTGAGGAAAGTAATAGGCCATTTCCATAAGAGTTGTATCGGGAAAGATAACATAGGGAGGAATGCCCTGCTGGTCAGCCATCTCCTTGCGTTTCTTGCGCAGGCGTTCAAAAAGGTCTTGGTCATATTCGTTTTCCACATCAGAAGATGTGCGTTCGATCGCTTCATCGCCGATGACGGTATCGGTACGATCCAGAACGCCAAATACATTTTCTTTTCCGTCTAGTACCGCTTTTGCTTGCTCCTCAAGTTCAAGTGAACCATAGTTTTCTTCACGACTGAGGTACCCTTGCCGGACGAGCATCCGTCCTAGCAGAATCCACTGTTCTTTCGACCATTCATTGCCGATGTCATAGGTTGAGAGCTCATCGTGTCCGTTTTCGAGGACCTTCTTTGATTTAGAGCCGCGGAGTACATCTGCAATATAATAGGCGCCAAACTTTTCATCGGTTCGGGCGATACAGGAAAGAAATTTTTGAGACTGTACCGTCAAATCTTCCACCTCCGCATCTACTGAAAGACAATTATCGCACATGCCACAATCATCGTGGGGGTATGTTTCTCCAAAATATTTCATTAGAGGTACTCGCCTGCACTCATCCGTTTCAAGAAATTTCATCAGATCTTTGAGATGCTTTTCGGCAACCTCTTTTTCCTTGTCTTCCTTCTGGTTAATGAAGTACTGTATTTTTTGTTTATCAGAACGACTGTAGAGTAGCAGACAGTCGCTTCGCAGCCCGTCACGTCCCGCGCGACCTATTTGCTGGTAATAAGATTCAATATTTTTGGGCATATCGTAGTGCATAACAAAACGCACATTTGGTTTGTCAATACCCATACCAAAGGCGATAGTTGCTACTATAATGGAAATGTCATCCCGAATAAACAGTTCTTGGTTACGGGCTCGTACTTTTTTGGAAAGTCCCGCATGATAAGGCTTTACAGAGTGTCCCTCTTTTTTGAGTTCTACATAGAGTTCGTCCACCTGTTTGCGGGAGAAACAGTAAATGATTCCCGACTGTTTTTTACGGGTATAGAGAAAGTCTAGTGTTTGTTCAAGGGGATCGTCCTTGTCTGCTACTTTGAGGAAGAGATTCTTTCGGTCAAAGCTGGCCAGGAAGGTTTCTGAATCATCCAGCTTCAGAATTTTCTTGATGTCTTTCCGGACCCTCGGGGTAGCGGTAGCCGTCAGTGCCAGGCAGGTTGCTTCGGGAAAATCCTTGCGTACTTCAGTTAATTGGCGGTATTCCGGACGGAAGTCATGACCCCATTCCGAGATACAATGTGCTTCGTCAATCGTAAAAAGATCAATATTCTGGTTAGATAGCAACTCCCGGGTTTTAGGCATCAGAAGCGTTTCCGGAGCGAGATATAACATCTTCACTTCTCCGCGCTTCAGCTTATTGACATTATACTGGTATTCTTCGGGAGAGAGAGAACTGTTGAGGTAAATGGCCGGAATATCGTACTGGCGCAGCTGCTCTACCTGATCCTTCATCAGGGAGATAAGCGGGGAAACCACAATCGTAAGCCCGTCGAAAATAAGGGCCGGAATCTGGTAACAAAGTGATTTTCCGCCTCCCGTTGGCATAATAACAAGGGCATCTTCTTTGTCCAATACCTGGGAGATAACATCTTCCTGCAGCGGACGAAAATCTTCATACCCAAAAACGTTATTTAATTTGTTGCGTGCTTCTTTGATCATGTGATCGCGAATTGAATTGATTAATTTGATTGCATTGATGCATGAGGCAATTGGACCTCAGTACATCAACACAATCAGCGGTCAAGTTTTCTAATGTATGTAATCAGCGCAACCTGTGTATCTATTTACTAAGATACAGGTTCTTGAATTCATACGGCTTTTTAAAGTGTTCGTCGTTGAAGTTCTCCATAAAGTAAATGGTTTCTCCCGTGGATTTCATTTCGGGGCCCAGCTCTTTCTTAACTTCCGGGAATTTATCGAACGGAAAGACCGGCTCTTTAATTGCCCATTTGTCAAGTGTGGAGGTCAGTTCTTTCTCACTGAAATCACTGAGCTTGGCACCAAGCATTACCTTCACCGCAATCTGTGCCTCTGCCCGACCCGTTGCTTTAGCCAGGAATGGGATTGTTCGGGTTGAACGTGGATTGGCTTCCAAGACGTATACTTTATCATCTTTAACCGCATACTGTACATTTAAAAAACCTTTGATATTCATATTCTCAGCAATCTTTTCATGGTACTCCCGGATTTTATCCAGAGCGGTATCGCTGAGGGAGTAGGTAGGAATTACAGCGGTTGAGTCGCCCGAGTGTACACCGGCCGGCTCTATATGCTGCATGATACCGGAGATATGCATTTGCTCTCCGTCATAGACGGCATCCACATCTACCTCTACAGCGTCTTCGAGGAATTTATCAATGAGAAAAGCGTTTTCCGGATGTGTTGCCAGCACGCGCTCGGTATAGAATTCGAGTTCATCCTGTTTTACGGCAATGCGCATTCCCTGTCCTCCCAGTACATAACTTGGGCGGATAAGAACGGGATAACCGATACGATCGGCTATCTCTATAGCTCCCTCTACATCTTCGGCCGTGCCGTAGGAGGGGAACGGAATATCCAGTTTCTTGAGGAAGTCTGAGAAAGATCCGCGGTCTTCGGCAAAGTTGATCATTTCAAAATCCGTACCGAAAATCTTGATTCCCTCTTCCACAAATCGCTTGCCGAGCTTAAGGGCTGTCTGACCTCCAACCTGAAGAATGACACCCTCGGGCTGCTCGTGCTCGTAGATATCCAGTACACGTTCCCAGAAGACCGGCTCGAAATAGAGTTTATCTGCGATATCAAAATCGGTAGAAACGGTCTCAGGATTACAATTTACCATAATGGCCTCATAGCCCATATCCTGAACTGCTTTAACGGCATGGACACAGGAGTAGTCAAATTCGATACCCTGACCAATACGATTGGGTCCACTGCCCAGAATCATAACTTTCTTGCGGTCGGAAACTTCACTTTCATTTTCGCCTTCATAGGCGGAATAGTAATAGGGTGTTTCAGCCGGGAATTCAGCGGCGCAGGTATCCACGACTTTGAAGGAAGGTTTCAAGCCCAGTTCCTTTCGGCGGGCGCGTACCTCATTTTCAGTGACTTTTCCATTACTTTGACTCAGCATCCAGGCGATCTGTTCATCAACGAAACCGGCTTGTTTTAATTCAAAAAAGTCTTCCTTGGATATGGTCTCCAGGGTTTGACCCTCTGTCCGGTTTTCAAGCGAAACCATATAGCGAATCTGCTGCAGGAACCAGGGATCGACCTTGGTAATGTCAGCGATCTCTTCAACGGAAGCTCCCAGCTTAAAGGCATTGCGTATGTTGAGCATGCGATCCCAATAAGGCTTCAGCAGGCGTTCGCGAACCTCCTTGCGGTCCAGTTCTTCATAGCCGTCGGCTCCGAGGCCAGCGCGTCCGATTTCAAGGGATTGGAATGCTTTGTTCAGCGCTTCGGGAAAGTTACGTCCAATCGACATCGCTTCACCCACAGCCTTCATTTGCGTGGTGAGCTCCTCATCGACATTGGGGAACTTCTCAAAGTTAAAGCGGGGAGTCTTAACTATTACGTAATCGATTGAAGGCTCAAAGCAGGCCGAAGTGTTTCCAGTAATGGGATTGGGAAGCTCATCCAGGTTATAGCCTACGGCAAGCTTGGTCGCAATTTTAGCAATGGGATATCCCGTTGCTTTGGATGCAAGGGCGGAAGATCGACTTACCCGCGGGTTGATCTCGATGGCAACAAAGCGGTCACTGCCCGGCTCTACTGCGAATTGTACGTTACATCCACCGGCGAAGGTTCCGATAGAGCGCATCATCTTGATCGCAGCATCCCGCAGCATCTGAAACTGCTTGTCAGTGAGCGTCTGTGAGGGGGCTACCGTAACAGAATCTCCGGTATGGACGCCCATGGGATCAATATTTTCGACCGTACAGATAATAACTACATTATCATTAGGGTCGCGCAGGAGTTCGAGCTCATATTCTTTCCATCCAAAAATGGATTCCTCAATGAGTACGCGGTGTACCGGACTCATCTCCAGGCCGCGGCGTACTTTTCGTTCGAATTCATCTTCATTCCATACAATACCACCGCCGGCTCCGCCCATGGTAAAGGAAGGACGAATCACAATGGGAAGTCCTCCGAGTTCTTCTGTGATTTCCTTGGCCTCCAGCATGGATTCCGCTGCCCGGCTACGGCACTGGGGAATATCAATTTCGTCCATCAGATCACGAAATTCCTGTCGGTCTTCGGTAATATCCACGGCGTCAATATCCACACCGATAATACTGATATCCCGTTCAGTCCAGTAGTTTTCGTGTTGCAGGTCGCGGGTGAGGTTTAGCCCCGTCTGTCCGCCCATTGTTGGCAGTACGGCATCGGGATTTTCTTTTTCTACAATTTCTTTGATCGATTCGATGGTCAGCGGCTTCAGGTAAATTTCATCCGCCATCATCGGATCGGTCATGATAGTAGCTGGATTGGAGTTGATAAGTACTACTTCATAGCCGTCATCCATGAGTGATCGGCAGGCTTGTGAACCGGAATAGTCGAATTCACAGGCTTGGCCAATTACTATTGGTCCGGATCCGATGATAAGAATTTTTTTAATGTCGTCGCGTCGTGGCATTCTGGTTTTAGGTTTCTGTCTGTTAGTAAATTATGATTTTTTTAGGATCTGATGCTTCGGGCGCATGGCGATACACCCGTACCCGGTGTTCTTAAGCTATCTCTTTTTTTCCTTCTTTGATCATATCCAGGAACTGATCGAAGAGATAACGGGAATCGTGCGGCCCGGG
>CAYXVW010000008.1:0-18597 GCA_964468695.1 uncultured Balneolaceae bacterium
AATTTTTCTTTGTTATGATTATGTACATTTATAAAAAGATCCTTATATTTCGCGTCCGAGAATCGAAAGCAAAACAATTTAGCATATATGGTTGGAGTTAAAGTAAAAGATAACGAGAGTATTGACCGAGCAGTTAACCGCTTTAAAAAGTTGGTGGCTCGTTCACGAATTTTAAATGAATATAAAGAGCGGCAGCAGTATACCAAGCCCTCTAAAAAACGTCGTGAAGCGCTAAAGAAAAGCATTCGTGAGCAGCGCAGACGGGAACGCCATCAGTTCTAAGCATTATTTCTGCTTACAAAAGCTCTTTAGAATATATTCTAAAGAGCTTTTTTTATGGCAGCCATAATATTCGCGGCCTTAATCAGCTGTAAATCGTGCTTTCGGTCAATCGTACTGGCTTGGGGGACTATAGCTTTTTCAAAACCCAGCTTTTGTATCTCTCCGAGACGTTGATCAACATTGTTGACCGCACGAATCTCCCCTCCCAATCCCACTTCCCCGAGGAAAGCAAAGTCTTTTGAAATAGACTCATCGAGTAAGCTTGAGACCAACGCACAGACCACACCAAGATCTGCAGCCGGGTCATTCACTTTGAGCCCCCCGGCTACATTCAGATATACATCCTGGCCTGAAAACTGATATCCTCCTCTTTTCTCCAGAACAGCCAGTAATAATGAAAGACGCCGGTGATCAAATCCATTGGCCGTACGCTGTGGCGTGCCATAATTACTCGGCGTGACCAATGCCTGTACTTCGGCCAAAAGCGGTCGTGAGCCTTCAACTGAACAGATAACCGCATTGCCGCTAACACTGCTATCATAACCCGACAGAAAAAGCTGCGAAGGGTTCAAGACTTCCACTAATCCCGACTGCTTCATCTCGAACACCCCAACTTCCTGTGCAGGACCAAATCGATTTTTTAGGCTGCGCAGCATCCGGTAGTTGTAGTTACTGTCCCCTTCGAACTGGAGCACCGTATCCACCATATGTTCGAGCACCCGCGGCCCTGCAATATTTCCTTCCTTGGTAACGTGTCCGATAACCAGTGTCGTGATATCCTGCTTTTTAGCCAGTTGCTGCAAGAGGGCGGCGCATTCTTTGACCTGCTGAATGCTGCCCGCCATGCTGGTTAGCTCGGTACGATAGACCGTCTGTATGGAATCCACTATCAGCAAATCGGGATCCAGCTTTCGTGCTTCCTTCAGCACTTTATTGATATCCGTTTCTGTATAGATATAAAAGTTATCAGATTCCACCCCCAGTCGCCGGGCGCGCTGTTTTATCTGACCCGCAGACTCCTCTCCCGCACAGTACAATATTTTTAAATCCGAAACGGCCTTTCCCAGCTGGAGGGTCAGCGTACTTTTACCAATCCCGGGATCGCCGCCCAGTAGTATAAAGGAGCCCGGCACAAACCCTCCACCAAGTACGCGATCCAATTCCTGAATATGACTCAAAAACCGCTCCTCAGAATTCGATTTAATATCGTCCAGCTTTTGGGGAGGCTGGGAATCATTTAGGCCTTCAACTTTGCCCTTATGCTCCTTTTCCGACTTTGTCTTGCGCTCCACCTTAAACTCCTTGAAGGTATGCCAGCTTCCACAATTGGGACAGTTACCCAGCCATTTTGTAGAAGTATGGCCACATTCATCACATACAAATTGCATTCGGTCTTTTGGCATAATCAAATAGATTCAGATGAGGGGACGTCTCTTTTTTGGTCTTCTTTGGATAGGTCGTCAAAGTTTTCTACTACCGACTGATTGATATACCAGGTAGTAGCCATAATTCCCAAGCCAACGGAGATATAATAGCTAATGACTCTCCAGGCAAATACAGCCAAGCCAATAAACGCTTTTCGATCCATTAAGGGACCCTGAAAGATAGCAAAGAGTCCCTCTACCCCACCACTTCCACCCGGTGTGGGCATAATGAGAAAGGCCAGATTCATTGCCAAACTTCTGAGTACCGAAAGAATTTCATCTGCAGGTAAAAGACTTAACACAACAATGGTAGGTAATGCGATCCTACACAACCAAGACATGGTGGATAAGAAGAAGGCCTTTAGCAAAAAGCTATTCGGCTTTTTGCGAAGTTCATGTGCATACTCTACTAAATTTTCAGTCTCATCTTTTACATCATCTTTCCAGCGGCGCAAAAAAGGAAGTTTAAATACCACATTCACCACCTTTTTGATGGCATGAGGATTCTTCAAAATGCCATAAGCCATCAGGCCGGCATAACTTAATAATCCTATATATAACAATATCATCGAAGCATGTCCCACAACTCCGGTATTGTTAGGTACTACTTCATAGAAAATCCCCGATACCAGCAAGATGGGTACAGCAAGCGCAAACCAAAGTTGATCAAGAAAAAGACTATAGAGAATAATAGCCGACGATTGGCCCAGGCTGAATCCTTCTTTCGTCATGGCGTAAGTCCCCATGGGAGCTCCGCCTACAACAGAAGGGGTTATAGAAGAAGTAAAATCCCAGCTAAGCATGACACGGAATGATGCCATCCAGCCCAAAGCCTTTTCAGATAAATACCGTATTTTTGCCGCTGAAAAACCAATCCGCATGAAAGATACCACCACAGCAATGATAAGTCCCGGCAACCTTTTCATTTTCAGATGCTCCAGAACTCCAGGAGTATAGGTCCAGTAAATTAAAAAAGCCATCGTCCCCACACTCAATCCTATAGAAATAAATAAGTATTTACTGGAAAAATACTCCTTAGGACTTTTTTGTATGTGATGTTCGCTACCTGACAAAAAGCTAATATTTAACAATTAGAGGAAATGCGTAGCTCAAAATAGGTATCAAATGTAAATAATAGAAACCAAATTAGCATATGCCGTGATATTTGACTGAGGCATAAAAAAAGCCTTATGGAAAATTCCATAAGGCTTTTAAATAAAGTTTACAGCTTTTAGGCTACAGTAATATCGTCATCAAGATATACATCCTGAATGAAGTTAAGTAGCTTCACTCCTTCTTCCAGCGGACGTTGAAAGGCTTTACGGCCGCTTATAAGTCCCATGCCGCCGGCACGCTTATTAATAACGGCTGTACGAACAGCCTGCGCAAAATCGTTTTCTCCGGAACCTCCTCCAGAATTAATCAGTCCGGCGCGGCCCATATAGCAGTTTGCCACCTGATAACGGGTAAGATCAATGGGATGTTCACTGGCCAGCTTATTGTAGATATCCTCATCAAGCTTACCATAAGAAGAATCTCCCATATTCAGGGCCTTATATCCACCATTATTCGTCGGCTGCTTCTGCTTAATAATATCGGCCTGAAGCGTTACTCCCAAGTGGTTAGCCTGACCTGTAAGGTCGGCTGATGCGTGATAATCTTCTCCATCCACTTTAAAAGCTGAATTTCGGGTATAGCACCAGAGAATAGTAGCCAGCCCCAGTTCGTGTGCACGCTCAAAAGCGCGGGCAACTTCCTGAATTTGTCGGCTGGATTCTTCCGAACCAAAATAGATCGTAGCTCCTACTGCAGCAGCTCCCATCTCGTACGCACGTTCAATCGAACCGAACATCACCTGATCGTACGTATTCGGATAGGTCATCAGCTCATTATGATTAATTTTAACAATAAAAGGGATTTTATGAGCATACTTTCGAGCTACTGCTCCTAAAACTCCAAAGGTAGAAGCAACACCATTACATCCCCCTTCAATTGCTAATTTTATAATATTTTCGGGATCAAAATAGTCTGGGTTGGGTGCGAATGAGGCTCCGCCGGAGTGTTCAACTCCCTGATCTACCGGCAGAATTGAGGTATATCCCGTGCCTCCCAGCCTGCCATGATCCAGCAGGGCTTGTAGATTCCGTAGTACCCGTGGATTCCGATCGGACTGATACCAAACATCATCTACGTATGAACCAGAGGGTAGATAGAGTTTATCTTTAGATATTGTTTCACATTTGTGAGTCAGCAAATCTTCTGCTTCATCACCTAACAGTTCTTCTATACTTTTGGATGCTAATGCCATGATCCCGTTCTATAAATTAATTGAATTAAGGATTAAGCGCTAGTATAACAATTTTCAGCATTCATATCATTAGTTAATTTTAAACGGCTAATTTCTATTTGCCTGATAAATTTCAGGCCTGACAATTAATCGAGGTTTTCTGAGATTCTCCTTATATTAAAGTTCAGTAAATATTAAACCAACCCATTGTGCCAAAGTGAAAATAGGTGATTTAGATTTAGGTCATAAGCCGCTTCTGCTGGCCCCCATGGAAGATGTAACCGACTCTCCCTTTCGAACTATTTGTCGACGCAAGGGGGCAAATATCGTATATACGGAATTTATTAGCTCTGAAGCCATAATACGAGACTCCGATCATGCTATACATAAGATGGATTTTAGCGAGGATGAGCGTCCCTTTGGCGTACAAATTTTCGGAGGTCGCGAAGAAGCAATGGAGGGAGCCGCGAAGGTAGCCGAGTCTAATAATCCGGATGTAGTGGATATTAACTTTGGATGTCCTGTCTATAATATTGTAAAAAAGGGAGCCGGATGTGCCTGTCTAAAGGATATGGACCTGATGGAGCGCATGGCCGGATCCGTTGTGGATGCCGTAGAAAACAGGCCGGTAACAGTAAAAACGCGCCTCGGCTGGGATGATCGAACGATCCGCATACAGGAAGTAGCACTTATGCTCCAAGATCTGGGCGTTAAAGCCCTTACCGTGCATGCTCGTACGCGCAATCAAAAATACAAGGGAGATGCCCGATGGGAATGGCTCAAGAAGCTAAAAGACACTCCCGGACTCGAAATTCCGATCATTGGCAATGGAGATGTTACTACCCCGCTGGATGCCAAGCGGATGTTTGATGAAACCGGTGTAGACGGCGTTATGATTGGACGCGGAGCCATTGGAAATCCCTGGATATTTGAACGCTCACATCACTATATAGAAACGGGGGAACTGCTGCCCGACCCCTCTGTTGAGGATCGTATAGAGCTCTGTGCCGAGCAATTGCGCCGTTCAGTAGAACATCATGGTGAGCGTTACGGGGTAATCATCATGAAAAAACACTACGGACAATTTCTCAAGGGAGTGCGTAACAGCCGCCAGTTACGGGCTGAAATTATGGAAGAAAAAGAGATGAAGCCTATCCTCGATCTACTGCACCGGTTCAAAGAGCAGGAAATGTATGCCGTAGCTTCCTAGCTATCTCTATATAATAAATATACGGCTTCTGATTTCTTTGGTTCTACAAGTATCATTACACATACGAGCAAGATAGAAGAATTGAGCCTAACCTGCCGAAGACCGGGACCAACTGTTAGTAATCGATCATTCCCTCTATCATCTCTGCATTTTCGGCAGCATTGCCACCGGCATTGTTAAAGTAAATATGAGCATCTCTTCCCTCGTCAATATGCTTTTGAATAATTTCTGCCCAAGGCTCTAAATCAGACTTTTTGTAGGAATATTTGTATCCCGTTAAGCCATGAAACCGGGTATAGATAAAATCAGCCGTAGGTGTGCAATCATCAGGAAACTTTCCTGAGCTTTGCCAGACAATAGCCGAATTGGAATCACGAAGCAAAGAGTAGACCTCCTCATCCAGCCAGGAAACATGTCTGAACTCAAAAGCAAACTGCTGTTCCCGGGGTAATTTCTCCAGGAAGTTTTTCAATCGTTCGGTGTCTTTCTCAAAGCTCGGCGGAAATTGCCAGAATATGGTTTTCAGAGAGAGACCCAGTCCCCGGATTCTGGATAAAAATCGATCCAGATATTCATCGATATCCTGCAGTTTATTATAATGAGTTATACGGCGGTTCCCTTTTACTGAGTACGTGAAACCTTGAGGAGCTTTATTCCGCCATCCCTTGACCATATTCTCGAATGGAAGGCGATAAAAAGTAGCATTAACTTCTACTGAATCAAAGTTATCTACATAATATTCGAGCATCTCGCTTTTCCGGGTACCATCCGGATAAAAGTCTCCTATCCAACTGTCATACGACCAACCGCTGGTTCCAAGAAATAACTCACTCATCCTGTTTTGGCTTAAGTTATCTTAAAACTACAATATAGTGACTGAGTATTTCCTGTGTAAATGAATCAATTTGGCTTTCTATTCGTAAAGCTAATTGAACGTCAACTATATTATATCCGACTATTATGATACAGCGACTTCTTCGACTCCTGGCGACAAGCCTGAGCCTCTATAGTCTTTATTCCAATCCCCTGCGATTTATCGTCAGTTTACTTTGTATTATACTGGTACCCTATCTCGCATATATTTTCTGGGGAAGCTTAGTTATTATAGGTCTTGCTATTTTGGGAATCTACTTTATTTACCGATTGATAACTAATTTTAACAGTCGCAGATCACCTTACTATTAATCGGCTTCTTCCTGTTGAACTACTGAGTTTATAATTTCAATAGGCATCGCTTCCGTATCCTGACCGGCATAAAGAGATACATGAGGGAAGGGAATCTCAATACCTTCTTCATCAAACTTTCTTTTGATCTCCTCCTGAATGGTATTCTTAAGGAAAATCCATTCATTAACCGGAGCCCAGATCCGAAAATCAAGATCAATGGAAGAAGTACCAAAGGCCTCAAAAATAATTTGGGGCTCGGGTTCACTAAGAGAATATTTATTTTTTTCAGCCACCTCCATTAAAATCTCCCGAACCTTTCCCACGTCTTCCTTATAAGCCACCGAAACTTTGGCATTAAACCGGCGGATAGGGAAACGAGTCAAGTTAATGACTTCCGTTTTGATAATGGTTTCGTTGGGAATCCGTACAAACATATTGTCGAAAGTTCGGAGTTTAACCGAAAGCACATCAATAGACATTACAATACCAATCGTACCGTTCACATTGATGATATCATCAACTTTGAAGGGTTGTTCAGCAATTAGGAAGAGTCCACTAATAATATTCGATACGCTGGTTTGTGATGCAAAACCTAGAGCCACTCCAACAATCCCGGCACCAGCCAGCAACGGAGCCAGACTAATACCCAGCTGGCCCATTACCATTACGATCATAATAACCAAGCCGGTATAGAACACTACCTTTCCTGCAAGCATCCCGTAGTGGGAAGCATATTTCTTAGTGAAGAATGAACGGGCCCAAGTCCGCAGCAGCAATAAAACCGGGAAAGAAATTTCAATAATCAGTAAAACTCTAACGGCCTGAAAAACCGTTTCTTCAGATATGTAGTTATATATATTAAACAAGTCCATAATAAGTAAATGTTATCGTCCTAAAATATCAGTGTCTTCAAAAAATCGTTGAAAAGTACGGGTAGCTAAACTCTTGTGTATCTGTTTTCTGGGTTTGGATACCTGCATATCCTTGGTGATTCCTTTGGGTAGCTTCCCTGTCATTATAATGTCACTGTGTTGCTCCTCCCCATGATATGTAATCTCGGTTTCATCCGCCCACAATACGCCATTTGTATCCTTGTAAATGCCCAGCCGTTCTACTCTAAAGCAGAAGCTCTCGAAGGTTAACTCTTCTGCAGACCGGTTAGCAATGGTGATGGGACAACTTAACAGATAATCTTCCGGTGTTGTTTTTGATAGGTCACGACGAGCCTTTGTGGTCACATGGTAGCACAATTCACCTTCAATGGGCGTACCGAACCATGTCTTGGAAAGCTTCATAGCCGGCAGCTCTATCAGGCTATATTCATTTTTGGCTATGGAAATAGAAATCCACAATGGGACCCGGCTATATATCTGGATAGTAGTATAGGGACTCACTTTAAGGGAATATTCGGAATGCACAACAAGGGGCAAATCAGCAAATGCAGGTAAAATCTGTATCTCATTACCTCCACTTTTATGAGCCCATCGCTGCCAATTGGCCTTTTCCGGCGGGACGGAAGGATTTACCTTTCCCTCTACTTCTTCATCATAGCAGTATGCAATCCATACCTCCTCATTCCGGTATTGCATCCATAAATTAAGTGCACCTACGTCCAAAAAGTAGGGTTCTTTGTCACCCAGAGGATGCGTTCCCCATATACTGTTCTTTACCTCACTACTCATCTGTATAAAATCTTTTTATAAAATTAATTAAGAATATATTTACAATTATCTATTTGATAACATCAGTACCCATAAAAGGCTGAAGTACTTCAGGAACTTTAATACTCCCGTCTTCCTGCTGATAAATTTCCAATATCGCCGCTACTATGCGGGGAAGGGCCAATCCGGAACCATTAAGCGTATGTAAGGTTTCTGTTTCTCCCTCGTCATTGCGATATCGAAGCATCATCCGTCGAGCCTGGAAACCTCCGAAATTAGAACAGGAACTTACTTCCAGCCAACGTTCTTGGGCTGGACTCCATACTTCAAGATCATATTTTTTAGTTTGGGTAAAGCCCATGTCGCCCGTACACATTAACAAAGTACGGTATGGAATATTCAGCTCTTCCAAAAGCGATTCAGCATAGGTACGCAAACTCTCCAGCTCATCGTATGCCGTATCCGGATGCACTAATTTGACCAATTCTACCTTATCAAATTGATGCAGGCGGTTTAGTCCCCGTACATCCTTACCGTAGGAACCTGCTTCGCGGCGCCAACAAGGAGTATAAGCCGCATAATAAACGGGGAGATCATCCTTATCCAGAATTTCATCGCGATGGAAATTCGTCACCGGAACTTCAGCCGTCGGTATAGCAAAAAATTCGTCTCTTGGAATCTCATACATCATATCTTCCTTATCGGGAATTTGTCCCGTTCCCCGGGCCGAATCCTCATTTACAAAGTACGGTACCTGCAGTTCGGTATATCCCTCATCCGTTGCCTTATTAAGAAAATAGTTTATCAACGCGCGCTGAAGCTTTGCTACGGGACCAATATAAAACGGGAATCCGGCTCCCGTAACCTTTGCTCCTCTCTCAAAATCAATCCACCCCTGTTCTTCAACCAATTCCCAGTGGGGTTTTAGATTCTCATCTTCTAATGGATCACCCCATGTCTTAAAGACTTCATTTTCGTCTTCCGAATGTCCGACCGGAACCGATTCGTGCGGAACATTGGGTATGCGTAACAACAAATCAGCCCGCTCTTTTTTCAGGGAATTGAGCTGTACTTCCTTCTCCTTAATATCTTCCTTAAGCTTGCTTGTATAGGCAATAATTTCCTGGGCTTCCTCTTTTTTGCCCTTGCCCATCAGCTCGCCGATCTTCTGTGCCTTGGTATTACTCTCACTTCTTAAATCGTCGGTTTCTTTAACAAGCGCACGCCACGACTCGTCAACCTCCAACAACTGATCAACAATCTCAGGTTGATCTTCGCCCTTGTTCTTCATTCCTTCTTTTACGCGCTTGGCATTATTGCGAATATAGGTGACGTCTAACATCTGCTTTAGTTACATTATCTTGTGTTATAATTTTGCTAAAGATAAAAGAGTTTTCACAAACCTTTGAATCTTAATTTACTTCTTTAAAATATTGTTTCATTATTATTGCATCAGCTACAATTAACTGTGCTTGACCTCCTTAATATTTAAGCTTATTTTTAATAAATCATAGAAAATTTAGGTAAATAAAAAGGAGGCTATATGGGTAAAGGACTGGATGAAACCGATCTAACTATTTTAAAACATCTTCAAAAAGAAGGACGAGCACAGCGAAATCAACTTGCTGAAATTGTCCATTTATCCGTTCCATCGGTTTCAGAACGAATGCGTAAGCTTGAAGAAAAGGAACTTATCACGGAATATCGAGCTATCTTGGATGCCAAGCGATTCAAATTCGACATCACGGCTTTTGTTTTTGTAGAAGTTGATGGCTCTGAAAATTATCCCCGGTTTATCGAGCGGATAAAGCAAGAACCTGAAGTGCTCGAGTGCCATTCAATTACCGGAGATGGGTCTCATATTCTGAAGATCAGAACGGAAAATACTGATTCATTTGAAAAGCTCCTTTCCCGTATACAATCCTGGGATGGCGTGAGTAAAAGCAGATCTAATGTGGTGTTAAGCAGTTTTAAAGAAACAACTGAACTCCCTATTGAAAAAACGATCGATCCAAAATAACCTTAGCTATTACCGTTGACCTTTAAATGTATTCGGTATTCTTTTACGATCATTATCCTGCTTCTTTTCGCCGGCTCAATTCATGCCCAGCGAAGTTTTGGCGTGGTATGGGAATTGCCAGAAAGCGAACAACAGGCTCTTAATCAGCTAAGTACTTTCCAGGAAACAGGAATTACTGTTCTGGAATTAAATGAGCAACCATCTGATCGCCTTTGGGAGGCGATTAACCAATATAATTTTGAGGTCTATGCCTCTCTTGGAATCTCCTTTCCCACCCCCGCCTCTCTTGCTCGTACAGATTCAGCTACCGCTGCGGCTTTAATACAGAAAGCAAAAGCCTTTTTGTCCCAACCTTCGGTAGAAAAACTTAAACTCTTTCAGTATGGGGCTGTTGAACAGCCTGCCTTTAACAACCGCGCCTCCTCTTTTTTCTCCTCTTTTAATAATCTCAATAATATTGATACATATTATACCGACCACCAAATAACGGCTACGCATCCACCAGCAGATTTCCTTATTTATGACATTCGTCTGCATTCAAGAGATCTGGATTCCCTAAATATTCCACGATCCGAATTCATTGGTGGATATCAGTACAGTCCGGCCCCGAAACTTCAGGGATTTCTCACTCCTCTTAAGAGAGTCATTGAACAAACTTCTCACTCACCCGACAAGCTCCTTCTATTTGAGAGTTCACAACTCCTGTCGGCCGTTGAAAATAATCCCCGGCTGGGAGCTACCCTGAGTACCCTTGCTTCGAATCCCAATGCGATCTTCCCTGTCCCCGAAGAATCACTTCCCGGATCCCAAAAACCCATTCTTCCCACTATAGTACTTTTGCTGGTTTGGGGATCACTTGCCATGCACTATAATATGAGTCCGCTCTATCGAAAATCACTGTTTCGCTATTTCTTCGGTCACTCCTTCTTTGTGAATGACATCTTCAGGCGTCATATCCGTACTTCCGTGCCAGCCATGCTCATCCTATTACAGCATGCTATACTTGCCGGCGCCGTATTGTATACTCTTTCAACTTACTTATGGTCACCGCTGGGTCTGCAGAGTATCGCACATCATTATCCCATGCTAGAGATACTTTTAACCAGCAATGAGTATATTATTTTTCTGGTATTCTCCGGGATATTTCTGGTACTATCTCTTATAGGAATTTTCTGGCTGTATCTAAGCAACAAATATCTTCGATCACTAACCCAGGTTACCACTCTTCTGGTCTGGCCTTATCATCTTAACTTCCTTATCGGTACGTTTGCTATAGCTGTTTATGTATCATGGGGCAGTATATATGCCATCACCGTGGCCACCATTTTACTACTATTTATTTTTTTCTGCTCCTTTATAGTCGCTGCTATAGACCTCTCCCGGGCGGTTGTAACCAATAAATTGCGTTATCTCAGTTTAACGGTGGGACTTTACCTACTCCTTATTACAGCATTAACTGTCTGGATGGTAGGATTCAACAGCTCAGTGTGGGAAGTTATTTATCTGAGCCTGAAACTTTAAACAATTTGTTTTCGAAGCCGTGCGACCGGAATATTTAGCTTCTCACGATATTTGCTAACAGTTCTTCGAGCAATTTTATATCCTCTTTCCTTGAGTTGATCCGCGATGGCCTGGTCACTCAGCGGTTTTTTCTTGTCTTCATTATCTACGATTTCCTGTACTGCATTTTTAACCTCCCGGCTGGAAACCTCTTCTCCGCTCTGTGTTTCCAGTCCCTCGCTGAAAAAATATTTAAGCTCGAACACCCCAAAGTGTGTCTGAACATATTTCCCGTTAACTACTCGGGAAATGGTGGAGATATCCAAATTTACGCGATCGGCAATATCTTTAAGAATCATCGGTTTCAATCCCTCCCCATGCTTAAAAAAATCCTCCTGAAGAGCTACGATAGTCTGCATGGTATTCATCAGCGTATTCTGCCGCTGACGGATAGAATCGATAAACCACTGAGCTGATTCTATTTTATCTTTAATAAAAGATTTAGTCTCTTTAGTCTGTTTACTCTTATCCTTTTTCTTCTTCAGATCCTCCCACATATCCTTATAGCGGGGTGAAATTCTAAGAGGGGGCACATTTCCATTATTAAGTGTAATGACAAAATCACCGGCCTCCTCCTCATCTTCATTGGAGTTTTCCGCAGGCTGGTAATAAACTTCAAAATCGGGTTCGATATAGTTTTGTGTATCGTCAACCGCATTGCCACCTCCGCCGGGCTTTGGATCCAGCCCCTTGATACAGTCAAAAGCGGCTTTTAGCTCATCATCATCGATATCAAGTTTTTTCTTGAGCTTCCGAAAATGCTTCTTTTCGAAGAGATCCCAGTGATCTTCGAGCATAGCGATCGCATTATTCCGCCCTTCGACATCTTCATCCATCATCTTTAGCTGCACGAGCAGGCAATCCCGAAGATCTCGCGAGGCGATGCCCGGGGGATCGAGCCGCTGTATCTTTTTACGCACTTTCTCGACCTCTTCCTTGCTGGTCAATGTTCCCTCATTGAAAGCAATATTATCAACAACGGCCTCTATTTCTCTTCTGAAATACCCATCATGATCAAGAGACCCAAGTATTTGATCGGCAATCAACTGCTGTTCGTCATTCAGATCAAGAAGTCCAACCTGCTGCTCCAGCTTTTCCAGAAAAGATTCGTGATAGGGATCCGGCAAATCCCGCCAGTCTTCATTGCCTCCATAACCGGAACCGCCGGTATAGTCATTGCCATCATACTCAGTGTTTTGCATAAATTCATCCCAGTCGATCTCTTCATTCTGATCAACCGGTTCGAGTTCTTCATCCCGGGCGGTCTCTTCCTCTTCCCATTCCGGCTGTTCCAGTTCATCTGCGGCATCCGACTGCTCGCCTTCCTCCAGAACGGGATTGGTCTCCAGCTCTTCCTTTATCCGCTGTTCCAAAGCAATGGTAGGAAGCTGCAGCAGTTTGATATACTGTATCTGCTGCGGTGACAGACGCTGCTGCTGCGTCTGCTTTTGGTTCATCTGTTGACCGGTCTTAAGCATATACTATGTTTTTTCCATCCTGTAAACAGGATAAAATAGGTTCTTTAATCTGTAACGAGATGATAGTGTCAATAGTACCGACTCAAGATACTATTTCTAAAACTGAATCGAAACGCCAACGCTTTAAAGAATAGAAAGAAAAATATCGAAATTATAAAAGCTCAAAATTTTTGCCTGCAGACTGGCGTACACAGTGCTGCATCTCCAATTCAAGAAGCTTGGGCAACAATTTATGAGCCGCTGTATCCAGTTGTTCAGCCAAATCATCTATATGCAAAGGTTCTTCTTCCAAGGCCTCGCAGACCGCTGTGGACAACTCATCCAAGTCAAGGGAAGTCCACTTTCGGGAAGCCGGCTCAGCAGAGCGACCATCAGGATCAGATTGAGTCAGATGCACCTCAATCTCTTCCAAAATATCTTCTACATTTTGAACCAGCTTGCCCATACCACGTTGTATCAAACTGTGGCAGCCGATAGAATTGGGAGTTCCAATAGCATGGGGCACTACAAAAACTTCCCGGTTTTGATCCAGAGCTGATTTAGCAGTAATCATGCTGCCGCCATCAATGCCCGAAGCTACCACCAGTGTGCCCAGACTCAACCCACTGACTATGCGATTGCGCACCGGAAAATTACCGGCATCCGGTGGTTCTTCAAGAGGAAATTCCGAGATAACAGCGCCACCGGTATCAACAATATCGGCTGCCAGCTTCCTGTGTTGCTGCGGATATATGACATCGATACCGGAACCCAATACAGCTATGGTACAACCGTTTTCCCTTACCGTTGCACGATGTGCCGCTCCATCAACACCGAGGGCCAATCCGCTTACCACTGTTAATCCTTTCCGGGCAAGCTCCCGGCTAAAATACTCGGCAGTATCCAATCCATATTTTCCGGCCTTGCGCGTACCTACAATAGCCACACTTTCATTTTGCAGGACCTTCCTGCTCCCTTTAATCCACAGCATCAGCGGCGGATCGAATGTTTCACGCAGCAACGGAGGATAATCCTCATCCCAAAAAGTCATAATCTCTGCTCCAAGGCGCTGTGTTCGATCCATCATCCAATCGACCTTATCCCAGCTGTTAAAGGTAATAATCTCCTCAGCGGTCTTGGGACCTATTCCATAAACAGATTCAATATTCTGCCGATCCAGGTGAAAAATTTCGCGCGGATGATCCACGAATTGCAACAGGCTTCGAATACGCTGTGCACCCAAGTTAGAAATTAAATGAAGGGCTATAAGCTCTCTAACCGGAGCTTTCTGTATCTTCTTTAGATTTTTCAACGGCTTGTATCTGCTCCCAGATGATTTCTTTTAGTTCATCTATATGGTAGTTAGTTGCAGAGGAAATTTCAACTACCGGGATATCCAGATCTATTTTTTTTTCTTCATCCAGTTCATGGTTTTCCTGCAGATCCATCTTGGTAATAGCCAGTATACGCGGTTTATCCAACAAATCAGAGCGGTAGGCCCGGAGCTCGTCCAGCAATGCCTCGTACTCATATTCGATATCCTGCTGAGAGCTTACCATAAACAGAAGAACATTATTACGCTCAATATGCCGCAGGAACTGAATTCCCAGGCCCCGACCTTCGTGAGCCTCTTCAATAATCCCGGGGATATCGGCCATTACAAACGTTCGATAGTCGGGCATCGTAACAACGCCCAGATTAGGCTGTAGCGTGGTAAAAGGATAGGAATCGATTTTAGGTTTTGCTCCTGAAATAGCCGAAAGCAACGTACTCTTACCTGCATTCGGGAAACCAACGAGTCCCACATCAGCGATAAGTTTTAACTCAATTTCTATAGCCCGCTGCTCTCCCTCTTCTCCATCCTGGGCATGACGCGGGGTCTGATTGGTTGAACTGCGAAAATGCCAGTTTCCAAGTCCGCCTTTACCACCTTCCGCTACTACAATTTCCTGCTCATGCTCGGTAATTTCACCCAAACGTTCTTTGGTATCCGCATCATAGATTACGCAGCCCAAGGGAGCTTCCAGTATTTCATCTTCGCCATCTTTCCCTTTGCGCTTGCTGGATTCGCCGCGATTGCCGTCCTTGGCATTCACATATTTCCGATAACGAAGGTCCAGGAGCGTATTTAGCTGCTCATTGCCGCGGAGAATAACATCACCGCCATCGCCTCCGTCACCGCCATCAGGACCTCCATGCGGCACATACTTCTCCCGGCGGAAATGAACCGCGCCGGCTCCTCCATGACCTCCTTTTACATAAACTTTTGCATAATCGGCAAATTGAACTCGACCCATACTATAAGTTTTCTAAAATGTAATCAGTCAGCATTCTATAAAGATGTTCACGAGTACTTCCGCCGTAAATACCATGATTGCGGTTCGGATAAAACATGGTTTCGAACTGTACATTAGCCGACACCAAGCGATCAATCATTTCAACGGTATTTTGAAAATGTACATTATCATCGCCCGTGCCGTGCACCAGTAAATAATTACCGGTAATCTGATTTGCGTAGGTCAGCGGTGAACCCTTGCTGTACCCTTCAGGATTCTGCTCGGGAGTCTGCATAAAGCGCTCGGTATAAATCGTATCGTAATACTTCCAGCTCGTTACCGGTGCAACCGCAATGGCCGTGCTAAAAATATCATTTCCCTGTGCAAGAGCCAACGTGGACATATAGCCGCCGTAGCTCCAACCCCAGATTCCAACTCTATTCTCATCAATAAAATCATACTCTTCTACCAGGTATTTAGCAGCATCAATCTGGTCTTCCACCTCATACTGACCCAGCTTCTTGTAAATCTGCTTTTCAAAATCACGTCCCCGGGCACCGGTTCCACGATTATCCACACTTACTATAATATAGCCCTGAGAAGCCAGGTAACGATGCCACAACGGACGCTGAGAGGTAGAAAAATTCTTCTGTACCGTCTGACTTCCGGGACCCCCATACACATAAAAAAGAACCGGATATTCTTTGGAAGCATCAAAATTGTGAGGCTTCATCATATAGCCATTGAGAGTAGCCTGCGGCAGAGGGATTTTGAAAAATTCCTTTTTGGGAAAGGCATAATCGGCAAGTGTATCACGCAGCTCCTTATTATCCTCCAGCATGCGTACCTGTGCTCCATTAATCTTGTGCAGAGTGTATTGCGGCGGAGTACCAGCGGATGATGAGGTATTAATATAGTATTTAAGATCGCGGCTCATATTAATACTATGCCATCCCTCGCTATCCGTCATTTTTTGCTTGTCGCTTCCATCTCGCCTGATACTATACAGATGGCGTTCGAGCGGGGATTCTTCACTGCTCACAAAATAAAATCGATTATTCTCCTCATTAAAACCGAGATAGTCCGTTACTTCCCAATCCCCCTCGGTTACCTGTCGAATCAATTCTCCATCAAGATTATACAGATAAATATGATTATAGCCGGACTCCTCACTGGTGTAGACAAATTCTTTGCCATTCTCTAAAAAGATGAGATTGTCATTTACATCAATCCAGGCATCACTTTCTTCTGTTTTTATGATCTCGGTATCGCCGGTATTCGTATTGGCAAGCATCAAGTCCTGCTTATTTTGCAGTCTGTTCATGCGACGAATGGCCAGCGTGCCGGGATCTTTTGTCCAGTTGATGCGGGGGATATACTGATCATTTTCTGAACCTATATCCATCCATACGGTATTATCCTTATCCAAATCATAAACCCCAATTTTAACAACCGAATTTTCCTCACCGGCTTTCGGATACTTAAAACGGGTCAATCCGGGATACAATTCTCCCCATTCGGTCATGAAAAATTCTTTCACATCAGACTCATCGAAACGATAAAAGGCGATCTTTTCCCCATCCGGAGACCAGCTCCAGGCTTTAGCAAATCCGAACTCTTCTTCGTATACCCAGTCGGCGGCACCATTAATAATCTTATTAAATTCACCGTCGGTGGTAATAGCCGTTTCCTCACCTGTAGACAGATTTACCCAATAGAGATTATTTTCTTGTACAAAAGCAGCCTTCTCCCCCGACGGAGAAAGCTGAGCATACTGTTGCTTTTGATCCGACTGGGTCAATTTTTGCGTTCGACCAGTTTCAAAATCATAAATAAAATAATTTTCACGGGTACTGCGCCGCCAGATCGATTCGACATCGGTTTTGATAAGCAGCTTGCTTTCATCAGCTGAAAACTGGTAATCCTGTATAATGATCGGCTTATCACGCCCCGGCACTTTTAAGTCCGAGGTAGACATCAATACTTCATAATCCCCTGTGGTGATATCATATTTTCGAATCTCAATATCACCGTTGACACGCTTCAAAGTACTGTAATACCGGCCATCCTGCATCCAGTTTACATTTTGGATGCTTTCCGATCTAAAGGTATTATCAAAAATATGATTGAATTGGACTTCTTGGGTCTGGGCTGAGAGAGGCTGCAGAATCCAACCAAAAATTATGGCTAATAAAAATAGTTTCTTCATAGATCGCGCATGTTAGTATTCAATTTTCACCAAGCCGATAACAAATCTAAAGAGCTCTCCTCAGCTACTCTTCAAATTTGTGGAGTAAAATCTTCAACAGCTTGGTCATTTCGTCCTTCATTTGATTACGGGGGGTAATAAAATCAAGAAAGCCATGGTCCAACAGATACTCGGATCGCTGAAATCCTTCCGGCAGATCGCGACCAATAGTCTGTCGTATCACACGGGGACCTGCAAAACCGATCAGAGCTTCCGGTTCGGCAATATTAAAATCACCCAGCATCGCAAAACTGGCAGTCACTCCACCGGTAGTTGGATTAGTCATAACTGAAATATAGGGAACACCCGATTCCTCGAGCTGTGCCAGTTTGGCCGAGGTTTTGGCCATCTGCATCAGGCTCAGCACACTTTCCATCATTCGGGCACCACCAGATTGCGATATGATGATCAACGGTTTTTCGTGTTCGCGGGCGTGATCGATAGCCATGCCAATACGCTCACCGACAACCGATCCCATACTGCCGCCAATAAAACTAAAATCCATACAGGTAATCACTACGTCCAAGTCATTCATCTTACCCACACCAACACGTACGGCATCGGTAAGTCCGGTCTTTTCCTGGTACTCTTCCAATCGATCGCTGTATTTCTTACGATCTTCAAACTCCAGTGGATCAGTTGGTACAATATCCTGGCCGATTTCTTCAAACTCACCGCCGTCAAAAAGAAAGGAGAAATATTCTTCACTGCCGATACGAAAGTGATAGCCGCTAAGGGGATCTACCCAGAGATTATCCTCTAACTCGCGGCGGTGAACCGTTTCACCGGTCTTGGGGACTTTAATCCAGACCCCTTCCGGCATCTCTTTACGTTCATCCGTTTGGATATTTTTATCTTTGCGTTTAAACCAGGTCATGATCACTCTTTTTGTTTAAATGGAACCCAAAAATAATGATTCTCCGCCGAAGCTAAAATCTTTTTATCTGTCTACAGCAATTATCAATGCAAATCACCCTTAACTGGGTCAAGGGAGTCATTACCAGG
>CAYXVW010000008.1:18697-23736 GCA_964468695.1 uncultured Balneolaceae bacterium
CTTGAAAGTTACAGGAAGGGACTTATTCGAAGGATAATGTGATTTTTTAGACATAAGCGGCAAAAAAGCGCGTTCCCATGCCAATTAAAATAGCAATGGTAAAGCTTAAAAGTGTTCCCAGCAGGATATATTCCGTTGTCAAGCGCTGCTTCTCATCGTCCCGGAATCGAAGAATAGACTTCGCTGCAATTAAGAGACCAATAGCGGCATACTCGCCAACGAGTATAAACAGAAAAATAAGCAAGCGCTCCAAATATCCAATCCACGCCCCGGCATTGGGCAATTCATCTGCCCGGTCTCCCACAACCTCTGCCCACCTGCCGCTTACAAACTGTATAAAGATACTACTCGGCCGAAACAGTAGCAGCAGACCTGCTCCATACACCGCCCATGCGCCCCATTGGGCAGGGCTGATCATCACATCCAAACCTTCCGGAAGGTCTGTAAGTAATACTGCTATAGTAACAATCACTGCCATATGGGCCAGCTGATCTACAATAAAAGCAGTGGTCGTTTTCTGTTTATCTATATGAACTTTGATCGCATCTATCAGCCAGTGGGTAACCGCCGTCCCTATACCCACCAACAACCAGTTTTGCCATTGAGCCGCAAGCAGATAGGCCAGAAAGCCCGCAATCAGTGCATGCAACGCAAGCTGTGGAGATTTCCACTTTTGCTGACGCTTTTGCCGCAGCATATATTTACTCTGTAGAAAGAAATCGGCCAGCAGATGTGCTATTAACAATTGAAAAAATAGTTGCAAAAAATCACTCATAATACCATTTGATTAGATTCTCATAGCGTTCAAGCATTTGGTGCAAACCATTCCAATGAGTGGCCTGACTGTGTTGATTGACAGCTGATTGGGAAATGCCAAATTCCTCAGCTATCTCCCGTTCTTTAAGTCCCTTTAGTTTCTTATAAACAATTCTTGCCGCCGACAGCGACCACTGCTCTATGATCCATTCATATAGATACAGTTCGGTAGAAAGTTCTGCATCCAGCTGCTCCTGGTCGGAAAAGACCCCCATACTCAATCCCTTTTGGGTAATCTTATCCAGGCATCTGCCCGAGCGTACAAAAGGGGGTTCATTCGTAATATTATTCAACTCAGCAGATTCCACTTTACCTAACCCAATGGCCGTTCGGATATCAAAAACGGTAGATTGTCCGCGTCTGGAGGCCATATTTTGGGGCATAATCTGACGTACTGCTGTTTTCAGTCGGAAAGCAACTTCAAGAGCACGCGCAGGATTATCGATCACCAGCTGTGCGCTGTCGCCCCGATACAGCTCATAATAGTGCAGTAGCGCCTCTTCCTGCAAATCCGATAGCTCTGCCTGCAATACATCCATCAGCTGATCAAAATCACCCGAAGATAAATCGGTAGAACCTACCACATCCGTTGTTAATACAGCTATTACCGGCATTTTTCAAATATATAATTATAAGCCAATTAGCTTATTACAATAAAGTATAAGCTTTATAACTTATCAATCACTAATATAACAGCAATGGTTGGCCCCATCAGGACATCCCCCCTAGCATAGGACACCACAAATATCTTTCATACTCACCTATTATGTGACCTGGCTCGAAGTATAATAAGACGGGTCAAAAGATTCCGGATCGACTTGCTTAAAAAAGTTTCCGGCCTCTGCTTCATAAAGATCAATAAGAGAGCGGGCGGTAATAGCATGAATATCCAAAAGCGCTGCCTTATCCCGGATATCGGCATCCAACCGTTTTAAGCCGGTACCCACCACGATATCCCCGGCTTTTATCATTTTCTCAACATTCTCAATGGGTCTCACTTCTGTTTGGTCGTTCGTGCGAAGCTCTCCCTGTTCCCACTGAAATTTTTGATGATACAGATGCTGCCGGCGCGCATCTATCACACTGTGGATGGTCCCAGCTGCTTCCCTTTCAGTTGCAGCCTGCATGGCATAAGAAGCCAGGGTATCCACCGCATAGAGCGGCACTTGGGTCTGAAAGAGTAGTCCTTTCACCGCACTGGCACTAATTCGCAAGCCGGTATAAGATCCCGGTCCTTTACTGACCAGCACCCCCTCGAGCTCCGATATTTTAAAAGTATGCTCTTCCATCAACTCTTCAATAAAAAGAAACAGCTGTTCTGAATGGGAACCCCGTTTATTCGTTCGCTTTTCAATCTGCTTCCCTTCCCTGTTAAGGAAAGCAACAGAGCATACATTCGTTGCTGTTTCAATGGACAGAAGCATGATTACTAGAGGTTAAATGTTGAAGGTTGAAAGTTATAGGTTAAAAGTTGGTTTTTATTGTTCGATCAGCCAGTGGCTGTTGCTGAGTTCCACCCAGCGATTATACAGCTGATACAACCGATCAAATTGCTCGACTGCAAAGTTCTGCCGGCTAATATTAATAGAATAATCATAATTAAGCAGATTACTCTCCATATCATAGGATTCCTCAAAAGATGCGCCGGGAAACTCCAGGGACCGGCTTTCCGCGCCCTCCCTCATATTTGATCCTTGCGGCAGTGCAATAGAATAAGATACCCTCAGACGTTCCGGGGCATCAAGTGTAATTGGCAAAGTGCGGTTGGAATCCTCAAAAGGATTCTCCCTGCGATAGCCCACCACCATGGGAGGAAATTCGAGTCCGTCGCTAAAGCTGGTTGCATAATTGGGGATTTCAAAACGGGCTCTCAGTTCAACCGGTGCCCCATGAGCTTCACTATTGTTAAGCGCTGCATCGGATACCTGCAATTGGGAATACCCGTCGAATAAAACCTGCCTCAGAATATCCGCTTCGGAGTTGCCATTTGCTTTCTGCTGGCGAATCAGGCGGGCGGGATATCCCTGCTGCCGGCTTACCACCTCTCCACTGAGGGTGCCGTTAGCTGCCAGCTCTGCATCTATCTCTACCTCAATATCAAACAGACTCTCATCTACCTGCATGGATATCCACTCAAAAGATTTCTCCCGCAACAACAGCCCCTCTCCATTATTAATTTCCGTAGGGATGAGATTGGGATGACTGTAAGGAAAGCCGGCATCCATAATGTATGCTTCGCCATTGATATTACTGTATACCGCCAGCGCGTTGAACTGATAGAAAGAAGGGAACTCCCGGTTTATTTCTCCCGAAGAGCGTGTGGATGTCAACAGTGGATAAGCTTCAATGCCTGCTCCCCGTAGCATGGCCAGCAGCGTCTGATTAATAGCCGCCTGGTCAGCCGCCTCCCCGGCAAGTACCGCCGAATCAGGCGTGGTGCTGTGGGGGACAAAATTCCCCGAAAAATTGACCCTTTCATTCAGATAGTGATAAATACTATCCTGTACCACCCCGGTATCATTCGCGGGAAGCGACCGGGCAATAGAATCTCCTTTTTCCCTGGCTAAATCATACTGTTCAATCTGCGACCACGGATTAATATTGCGCCGAAGCTGGGCCACGACCACTTCCCAGCCGGTATCCAGCGGCTGTCTTGGCAGACCAAAGGCATTAAGAAGAAACTTTATCTTGCCCCTGTAGTTATCCAGTGAAGTGGTAAATGCTTCCTCCTCCACCGCGGGAATATCCGTAGCTACCCAGCGCTCGGTTACAACCGGATCGGGCTGCGGAATCGTAAAGATCTTGGGTACCGAACTGGTATCGGTATAGGAAAAGCTATGGTCTACGCTCCCTTCGTAGTTTTCCACCACGCTTTCATAGCGAAGATAACGCGGATAGGTAATGGTGGCCTTGGCATTAAGAGTCGGCACGCGGTGCGAGAAATGAAAATCCGGGAGCTCCTCAATATAACGGCGGTGGATCACATACCGGTACTCCAGCACGGCTCCATCCTCTACCGCCGGCATCTGGAACTCCTTGATATTATACCGGCTGTTGATATTAATGGTGCGGATATCTTCTTCGCGAAGAGGCACCTGTTCACCGGAGGGCAGATAGGTCGTGCCGCTGATTTCCACCAGCTGTTCCATCTCATTATCAAAATAGTAAGGCACAGCCACCACCGAGGCCTCCGGATGATCCCCATCAAAAACCTTCAGGCGCACATGCTGTGCAATAATAGCCGTAATACCTCCATCTGCTTCCCGGAAGGATATATCCATCTCTTTATTGGTAACGGTATAGGGATAATCACCCGTGTTTGACAGCTCAAAAAGCGAATCGGGGATAACGCCAAACTCCGCATCCTGATAGGGCTGCGCCTGTACGTTTCCCAAGCTTAAGAGAGGAACCAGACAAATAAGAGCAAAAAGTCGAAACAAGAAATCAGGCATGAATTATAATTTCAAACTAAATAACGCTCGACCCGGGGATTCATTCTGTTAAAAATCTTCAAGAGTTACAGGTTTTCTATATATCTATAATTCTACCGGGTAAACAGTGCCTTAAGTTCGGGCGCCATCACCTGGTTCCAAACGACATAACCCTGCTCATTCAGATGCAATTGATCCTCCACAAAAAGAGAGTCATCGGGCGTACCGTCTTCGCCCAGCAGCGGCGTTGCCAGATCCACATAGTACAGGTGCTCCCGCTTTTCGTTATGTGCTTTTACCTGCTGGTTGACCTCTTTCATTGCAGGCCAGTAGTCCCACCGGCTGCTGCTTGGCTTGATAGGCACATATACAAACTTCGCTTCCGGGAAATCATTGTGGAACCGGTATGTCAGTGCTTTATAATCGCTTACAACCTCCTCTACTGACTTCTCGTTTGCAATATCATTATCCCCGGCATAAAAGACGACCAGGGCGGGATCATACTTCTCAACTACTTCTTTATAGAAATATTGCACATCTGAAATCATGGAACCGCCAAAGCCGCGGTTAATCACGGGATAATCCGGGAACGCCTTATGTGTTTCCCAGAACCGGATGCTGGAGCTTCCCACAAACAGAATAGCCTCATCCGGGAAACTGTTTTTAGCATCCCAGTTTTCAAAGGCCTCAATCTCCTGACGGAAGCGCTCCGGATCGAGATCCTCTGTCTGGGGCTGAGCTATCCCCACTCCCGGGGCTAAAAGAATGAGTGCACACAGGAAACTAAACAGG
>CAYXVW010000009.1:0-23351 GCA_964468695.1 uncultured Balneolaceae bacterium
CAGATTGAGAAACTTAAGCCTTTTGGCTATCTCTTCGGGAATTCACAGGAGTATTCATAAATTCCGTATAGAATTGCTAATCTATGATCTGCCGATTTCCCAGAGTCTCTTTTTGCTTTTCCATATCGCCTTTAGAAAAGGCCAATAAGAAACACTACTCATGATTTTCAAATCTTCGCTTAGCGTTGAGTCCTCATTCAAAAAGCAAAAAATTTCATCCATCGAGTTATTTTGGAACAGCTGCCTAAAAACAGTAGTGGCTTCTTTGGGGCTGTTATATATGATATGGAGTAACCAAAGATCAAAGGCCTTAAATCTAAATTTAGAGGGGGAGGAGATCCGGGGTCTGTTATCTTCTTCAGTTAATCCTTTAACGATGTTTTGTACCTGATTTTGAATACGCATAAAGGTATAACCGGTGGAGGGCTTGGTAACACCTCCATGAGTACCGATGTTCATGATCCGTGGTTTATACCAGGGAAGAGCATGGCGATCTTCCATTGGGATGATCCCGTATTCTTTCCGCTTAACGCTATAATCTTTCGGCTCTAACTTATAGCGCCTGTATAGGTAAGCAGATAACTTTTCCTCATACTTTTTTTGAGAAATGACTTCCTCCGAAAAAATAGTGTATTCTAGTAGCGCTGTCTTTGATGTCCATGGGAGTACATAAGTAAAAGCAACCCCGTCGGTAAATGAATGGTCAAAGTCCATAAGTGTAAACACATCGGGGTTAAATATGGATGTGTTGGTTGATATATCCCATCCCAGAAAGTGTTGCCTGAGCGGATATCTGATATTGGATTTGTGAATTTTAAAGGGATCAAAACAGCTTTGAAAAATATAGGATGCTTCTAATATATCTTCATTCGTATGAAGGCGGGCCTTCCTAGAATCGGGGTCAGAAGAAAGTTTTTGAATCGGGGATTCCAGTAAATGAAAGGAGGGACTTTTTTTGATAGCTGCAATAATCTTTTTTTCAAAGTCATAACTTTTCAATGCGTAATAGGGATATTTTTGTAGAGATTGGGTGAAATGTCCTCCTGTACTTTCTACTTTTACCCGGGACCACTTTTTATGTATTATCTTCCGGAAGGGGGGCTGGTCTGAGTGCCAAAAACACCACGTTTTATCATTTCGGGGTTTTAGGTCCTTATCAACAATAAGGATTTTATTGTTCTTGAGAGGTGAGTGGAGCATTTGCCAGGCCAGTGAAAGTCCCGCTGCACCCGCTCCGGCAATAATATAATCGTATTGAGTGCCCACCTTGTCAGATTTTCAATTTTCTAATTTAATTGCCAAATAGCCATATTCAGCGCAGAAGCATAGGTCATCCAGAGAAGGTAGGGGATTAATAGGAGTCCTGCTACTCTGCTTTTTTGCCAAAAGAGAAATATAGTAAAAACAATAGCTATCCAGAGTAATAAAATTTCAGCAAGAGCAGTTCCAATCAGATTCATTCCAAAGAATAACCAGGACCACAGAGCGTTCAACAGCAGCTGCAGGAAAAACCAGAGAAAAGCGGGCTGATTGAGTGAGGTTCTTTCTGTTTTCCAAACAAACCATGCAGATATGCCCATCATAACATAAAGTATGGGCCATACAACAGGAAATATCCAGTTAGGGGGCGTCCAGACAGGTTTTTGCAACAGAGCATACCAGCTTCCGGGATCAAACTGTGCTCCAAATATTCCGGCCAGGCTACAAATTAAAACCCATACCAATATTTCGGCTGCTTGTTTTGTTGTTTGCATAAATATTCACACGAATAATTGAAATACTTTTAATATTCAGACAGAGGAAATAACAAATATTTCAATTCTACCATTTACCCCTTTACGAATATTTAAATTTATTATTTAAAAGCTATCGGTATTCAGGTAGATGTTCTTCCTTGGCATCTTTGAATGCCTCCCGGGGCGTTAAACCCAAGAGATCGAACATTTTTCGATCTTTACTCGGTTTATTGTTATCCGTAGTTAATAACTTTTCTCCGGAAAAGATCGAATTAGCTCCGGCCATGAAGCAGAGAGCCTGTTCTTCCATACTCATATCTACTCGTCCGGCAGAAAGGCGAACCATAGAAGACGGCATGGTAATACGAGCGGTAGCGATCATACGTGCCATATCGTGCCAGGGTACCTTGGGTTGATTTTCCATAGGTGTTCCTTCTACCGCTATAAGCGCATTGATAGGAACCGATTCGGGGTGAGTAGGCATAGTAGCGAGATTGTGAATCAGCTCAATTCGATCTTTATCGGTTTCACCCATGCCGATGATGCCTCCGCAGCAAACGGATATATCGTTTTCCCGGACACGATTGAGGGTGTCCAGCCGATCCTGATATTTTCGGGTTGAAATAATGCGATTATAAAAATCTTCACTGCTGTCAAGGTTGTGATTATAGGCATAGAGTCCGGCTTCCTTCAGAGCAGCAGCCTGCTCATCCGATAGCATGCCCAGCGTGCAGCAGACTTCCATATCCATGGACGTTATTTCCTTCACCATATCAATAACCCGTTCAAAGTCTTTGGTATTTCGGGCATTACGCCAGGCGGCTCCCATACAGAAACGCGTACTGCCGGATTTTTTGGCCTTACGTGCCGCAGAAAGAATGGTCTCCCGATCGAGCATTTCTCCCGGCTCTACCTCGGTATTATTGTGAGCAGACTGAGGACAGTAGGCACAATCTTCCGGACAACCCCCGGTTTTTATAGATAACAATGTGCAAACCTGGATTTCTCCGATCTTATGATACTTATGGTGTACGGTTGACGCCCGAAATATTAGCTCCATAAGTGGAGTATGATAAATGTCAGAGATTTCTTTAAGGGTCCAATCAGTTCGCAAATCCGCCATAATCCTATTACTATTTTGAAATTCCTTTATAATTGGCAAAAGTAATGGTGATTAATAGAATTTTCCAAAAATGATGAGCAAGTATACATTGAAAATTGATGTATGTTTTGCGGTAGCTTTTACCTGTACTAAAAAAAATGACTATATTCGTATTTTCCTGTTTTACATTCTCTTAAGCTAATTTCAGTACAGAATTATAACTATTCCGATCATGGAGAAAGAATTGTTTACCGATACTGCACGTTTTGCGATTGAGGTACCTTATATGCTTATAGATATTGGTGAAGAGAAGGAAAAGCGCTTGTTTATCTACCTCCATGGTTTCAAGCAAAATATGAAAATATTTCGCTCGCACATGGAACCTTTGTTAGACTTGGAAGGATATCATCTTTTTATCCAGGGGCCTTATCCGATATATGATCGTGACAGGAACAAAAGAATAGAGGAATGGGGGCGGGCCTGGTATCTCTATGATGGGAACCAGGATTCCTTTCATAAATCTCTTGAGCATACATCAAAATTTTTAGATCAGCTGATTGATGGGGATATTATGAACGAAATTGAGTTCACAAATATAGCTTTAATAGGTTATTCCATGGGTGGTTATTTGGCGGGATATTATACACTCTCCAGAGCTCCCCGGATAGATAATTTGGTAGTAATAGGCAGCCGTATTAAAACAGAATATTTTGAGGATGAACCGTATGATTATACCGGTTTGGATGTATTCGCTATACATGGAAAGGATGATCGGAGCGTTGAAGGGGCCCCGCAGAAGAGAAGTTGTAATCAACTTGCTAAGTGGGGAGCAAATGTAACTTATAAAGAATTAGAAGCTGGCCATCAACTGCAAGAAAAATATCTAGCCGAGATGAAAAGATGGTTTTTATCGAAAAAAAGTAAGTAATATTGGAATAAATTTGATATTAATACTAATTAAAAGTTTCACATATTCATACAGTTGGTTATACTTCAAGAAATTTATTCGTAAAGCAGGGAATGGTAAATTAGATAAAAAATATGAAAGTACTAATTATAGAGGATGATCCTTCAGTACGCGCTTTAGTTCAGGCTGTGCTCAAAAGAAATGAATATAATGTAGATACAGCCCATACTGTTACAAATGGAGAGGAATTGGCTTCTTCTGATAATTATGAAATGATTATTCTTGACCTAGGGCTTCCCGATGGGGATGGATTAGACTTATGTCAAACTATTAGGGATAAAGGAATTACGACCCCAATTCTCATCCTGACAGCAGAACAGGAAACTGATATGAAGGTCAAATGCTTGCAGCTGGGAGCGGATGATTATTTGACCAAACCCTTTGATACAGAGGAGCTGGTAGCACGTATTGAGGCTATAAACAGGCGTAGTAGCAGTGGGGAAGGTGATAAGATACTACGTTGCGGTGATCTGGAAATTCGTATGCTGGAACGGACGTTTAAAGTTAATGGCAAAGAAGTAGACCTGACCAATAATGAATATAATCTGTTGGTATACCTTCTAAAGAATAAAGATGAGATTGTTACCCAGGAAGAGATTGCCAAAAATGTATGGGATATCCACTTTGACACCCAAACGAATTACATAAACGTATATATCAGTTATCTACGTAAAAAAATACGTGATTATTCCGAGTACGAATATATTGATACCGTACGCAAGAAAGGGTTTATATTGCGTTGTCCTGATTAATTAACGAGGATACTGACCTTGGATGTAGTGGCGCAGATTGGTGATTTCTCCTTTTTGCTTGGATATAATGGTTTTTACCAAATCACCAATAGATATTACACCAATAACCTGGTCATCCTCCACAACCGGGAGATGCCGGATCTTTTTATCAGTCATCTGCGACATGCAGTATTCTACAGTATCCTCAGGTGTTGCACAATAGACATTGCCGGTCATGATTTCATGGACTGCTGTTTCTTTAGAAGTACGTCCTTTTAAAATAACTTTACTCCGGTAATCCCGTTCACTTAAGATACCCATAAGCTTGTCACCGTTCATAACGACGAGGGCTCCTATATCCAGCTCATCCATTTTGGCAATAGCTTGGTAAACAGTTTTGTCAGCCTCAATACTGTAGACATCATAACCCTTTGATTTTAAAATATCCCTTACTGTCATAAATCCCTCTTATTTAAAGTTGGAATTGAATTAGTAGAAGTATTATAACATTTATCTTAGTAAATCATAACGGTTAATTATCATGAATCGAAAAGTAAAAGGTGACCTCATTGAACATCTTCAACAGTTTATTACCGAAGAGCGATGGCAGACTATGAATGATGTACTGTCGAAGAGAACCCGTCACCTTACTGTTGTTTTAGAAGATCTTTACCAACCGCATAATGCAAGTGCGGTTCTGAGAAGTTGCGATTGTTTTGGAGTTCAGGATGTTCACATTATAGAAAATGAGAATAAATTTGATCCCAGTAAAGGGGTGACTATTGGATCGGACCAATGGCTTTCACTAAACTATTACAATAAGCAGGAAGGCAATAATACCATTAGGTGCTATGAAAGACTTCGGGATGAGGGCTATCAATTGATTGCGACCACTCCACATTCCGATGATGTTACCATTGATGATATTTCCATCAAAAAGAAGACAGCACTTATTTTTGGCTCTGAACTGACGGGATTATCAGAGGCTGCCCTTACTGGAGCCGATGGCTATGCACGAATACCAATGGTTGGCTTTAGTGAGAGCTTTAATATTTCGGTAAGCGCGGCCCTTTGTTTATATGAGCTTTCTAATCGAATACGAAAAACGAAAGATTTGGAATGGTCACTTACAGAAGAGGAGAAATTGAATTTGCGGTATAAATGGTTAAAGAATTCTATACGGGCTGCAGATAAAATAATAGAACGATATCTGAAGGAGAGGCAGGAAGAAAATGGCCCGTCATAGCAGCAAATAGAAAAATATTCTCTTTTGTGGGAATACCTGAAATGCAGTTCTTAAATCAATTGTTACACACTAACTGACTTAAGGAACTAATCCATGGACATTTGGCTTTGCTCTGCTATGCGCTTATAACTGGAGTATTCTTCCGGAGATACATCGGCAAAAAGGAAGTTGAGAGGATCGAGTGGACTACCGTCTTTGTGAATCTCATAATGTAAGTGAGGTCCTGAAGACATACCTGTATTTCCAGAATAAGCAACTAGTTGCCCCCGCTCAACGCGAGTACCCGGACGAATGTCCTTTGCAAAAGAGGAGAGATGAGCATAATACGTCTCATAACCGTAGCCATGATCAATGATAAGCAATCGGCCATAGGTTCCTTTACGCCCGGCATGTTTTACTACTCCGTTGCCTGTAGCATAAATCTGATCGCCGATATTGGCCTTAAAGTCGAGTCCATCGTGTTGACGCCGATACTTTAAAATCGGGTGATAGCGCTTTCCAAATCCACTGACAACATCTCCCTGGGTAGGCTTGATTGCCGGCAGGTGCACCATTTTCTTTTGATTTTCATTGTAAAAAGACTGTATTTCCTCAAAACTGGATTCCTGTATAGAAATACTTCGCTGAAGATTTTCTAAATTCTGAGCAGTCTTTTTTAGAATTTCGGCCGTTTCCTCACTGTGGATGTCAAAGTCAGAATAAAGATCAGCACCACCAGTACCAGCCTTTCGTTCATCTATGGGTATAGTTTCCAAACCCAACATAGAACGATACATCTCATTGTCAGCTTTTGCGAGCTGATCAACTTGCCGATCAAGGGTGTCTATAGTTGTTTGAGTCGTTCTAAGCTGTTTTTTAAGGGCTTCGTTCTCTGCTTTGAGTGCAATTTCAGCAGGAGTACCAATGGAAAAGGAAAGAATAGAAATACCAATTCCCGCAAGCACAACCCCGCACAATAACCAAACAGAGGCAGTATAAACGATACGTTCTAACTGATTATACTTGACGGGTACAAATTCGCAATTTTCCTCGTCGTAATAGTAATAATTTTTCAGGGACATAGTTTCTTAAAGCTGTCGGAAATAAATCCGAAAATATATCGATATAAGCCGTTACATATTATAAATCACTAATATAGTCAATATATATTCTATAATCAAAGATTAAAATAGCGCTATTCAATATCACCTTCAAAGTATTCGACCGCTCTGCGGGGCATGGAAGAAGGATCAGCTTTTTCGGCGATGTGTTTTTTTACCTTTTCCTGAAAAGCTTCTGCAGCATCGTATCCATAGTGACGAAGTAGGTAGTTCATTGCTATTACTTCGGCTATGACCGTAATGTTTTTTCCAGGAGTAATGGGCAGATTGATGAGCGGTACTTCCACCCCCATTATCGAGGTCGTATCCTGATTTAAGCCAGTCCGCTCGATATCCTGAGACTCTTCATCCCACAAAGATAACTCCAGAACAACTTCTAATCTTTTTTGATAACGAATAGCCCGCACACCAAACATCGACATGATGTCAATGATGCCCAGACCGCGGATTTCCATGAAATGCTTATTCATTTCCGTTGCGGAAGACATAAGCACGTTATTTTTTTTGGTTAATATAACGGCATCATCAGAGACTAAACGATGTCCTCTTTCTACCAGATCGAGTGCTACTTCGCTTTTCCCAATTCCTGATTTGCCGGCAATAAGGATGCCAATACCATATACATCAACCATGGTACCGTGCAACATAGTTTGCAGGGCAAACTGATCTTCCAGAAAATCGCGCATGCGGTGTAAAAAAACGACGCTTTCCAGTGGAGTGCCAAAAACAGGAATACCAGCTTCTTCGGCCATATCCAGCAGATAAGCCGGGAGCTCATTTCCGTGTGTCAAAAATAAAACAGGTATCTCAAATTGAGTTAAATTTTTAAAAGCCTCTTTTTGTTCCTCGGGAGATAAACTGTTCAGATACCGGCATTCGGTATTTCCAATGACCTGAATTCGTTGATGGGTAAATAATTTAACAAATCCAGCTAACGCCAGACCGGGGCGGTGGATATCCGCCTCGGTGACGTATCGCTGGTTGCTTTGATCTTCGGCCGTAAATGCGTTGATATCTATTTTAACGCGTTTACGAAGACGTTCAATAAGATAGGCAACGCTTATTTTTTCTTTTTTAGGTATGGATTCGTGTTGGCCGAAGGGCATAAAGTCTGATTACCTTTGTTTAAGAGTGGTCTGTTTATACTTTTTGAGTTGTCGAACAATGTTATCAATGACCATATTTATGGCTTGCTCGTACGAAGAAGCGCTTTCTTTAGCATTTAAAAGTTTCTGAGGCACTTTGACATTTAGTTCTGCCTGTTGAGGATTGTCATCGTCTGGAATGGGTTGTAAAATAATATCGCAAGTAAGAATACGGTCATAAAATTGATCTAACTTTTGAACAGCATCTTCGGCATAGTTATGAAGTTCTGATGATGGATCAAAGTGGCGTGCTGTGAATGTAGTTTTCATAATGCACCTTTTGTTAGATTTAAGTTTTAGCTCTTGGATGAGCCAATTCATAAATATTTTTCAATCGTTCAACGGATGTATGTGTATAAACTTGTGTTGCAGATAAATTATTATGTCCCAGTAACTCTTTAATTACTCGTATATCAGCTCCTTTGTCAAGCAGATGCGTGGCAAAGCTATGACGCAGTACGTGGGGACTTTTTTGGGTGACTTCGCTCACTCTTTGCAGGTATTTCTTTACCATCCGCTGTACCGCTTTGGCGTATATACGTTGACCGCTTGCCGCTAAAAAGACGGCGTTTCGGGCATCGGAGTCTGTTCTGTTGCCGTATAGCTCCGCTTTGGTTGCCAAGTGCTCTTTCAATGCATTGAGGGCGGTATCGCCAACGGGAACTATTCGTTGTTTAGCCCCCTTTCCTAAAACTTTAATTTGCCTGAGTTTAAAATTGATATCTGCTTCATTTAAATTCGTTAGTTCGCTGAGGCGGATACCCGTGCTATAAAAAAGCTCGAGTATAGCCCGACTTTGTTTAATTCTGGGAGTATCTCCCTCAACCTGATCAAGCATCCGTTCAATATCTTCCCGGGAAGCAGTTTTAGGCAGGGGACGATCTTTTTTGGGGACCACTAACAGATGGGCAGGATTCTTTTGAACGTGGCCACGTTTAAAGCAGTATTTAAAAAAGGAGCGAATGGCCGCTACTTTGCGCGTAATAGAACTTTTAGCCAGATCATTTTCGGAGAGCTCTCCCAGCCAAAGCCGAATGGTAATGCGTTCTACAAGCTCGATGTTCAGATCGTCTTCTTCAAAATGAGCCTGACAAAATGTATAAAACTGATTTAGGTCAATTTTATATGACCGAATAGTGTGTGACGAAGCATTGCGCTCGACCTTTAAATAACGAAGATATTTGTCAATTGCCTTCTTCATCTATATCCAATATGAATACTTTATCTTTAAAAAGAAACCCCGGATTAGGATATAATTGTTTTAGAGAAAATGTTTATTCCAGCTTCCTTCCTTTCCATTCAGGAGATTCGTTATTGTAATAGTCCTTTAAAGTATAAAAACCCAATAGTTGAAACCAGCCCACGCCTATCGGATGGAGAAAAGCATACCAATAACTCCAATTGAACCAACGGTTAATGATCAGGCGTTGGTAGATTATGAATAAACAACACCCTCCGCATAGAATACTGAGAGCAGGATTGCCAAACCAGAGAAGAAAAGGGAGAACCAAGAAAGGAAGCAGGTAAACGGCCAGATGCAGAAAGGACATAGATACAAATAGGGGGATATTGTAGTTAAATCCCGCAAGGAAATTTTTGCTGAGTCCCTTCCACAGTTTCTCGCTTGATCGGTACATTCGACAGCTGACAACATCATCACCGTAATACATATTCATGGAATAACCTGCACGTTTAATTTGCTTGGCCAGAGCTACATCCTCAACGATCTCATCATAGACCGATTGATGTCCATCGATGGCATTATAACTTGAGCGCTTGAATGCCATAAACTGTCCGCATGCTGCTGCAAAAAAAGGGTTCATTTTTTTACGCAGAAAGGAGGGAAGCCATTTCGGGGAATGCTTTATATAACGAACAGGAAGAAGGGTGAATAAAGCAAAGTAGATAAGAGGAATAATATTTTTTTCCCAGAAACTTTGCAGTATCTGTACCGGCCAAAGCGTGAGGAAATCGAGTACATTTTGTCCCATTGTTCGAACTGTTCTGGCAATAGCCGAGGGTTCCAACCAGGTATCGGAATCAATAAAAATAAGGATTTCTCCCCCCGTTGCTTCAGCCAGCTGATGACAAGCCCAGGGTTTCCCCACCCATCCTTCAGGTTTAGGCCGACCGTCAATAATAGTGAGTTTATTAGAAAACTCGTCTTTTAAGCGGTTGAGGATGGCTGGAGTTCGATCGGTTGATTGATCATCCAGTACGGTAACATTAAAATTCGGGTATTGCTGATAAAGTGCCGAGCGTATGCATCTTTCAATAGTTGCTTCTTCATTACGGGCAGGAATACAGATACTAACGGAGGGAGCCTGCTGTGAAAAATAATAGGAAGGCACCGGTGGCAGGGTATCAAAATCTCTTTTATTAATCAGCAAAATAGCAGTAGTAAAGCACAGGTACCCCAATATTATGTAGAATACGATCGTCATCATGGATATAAGGTATAAAGGGAATAAAGGAATATGAAACTGAATTATTTTACAGATTTGCGGATCTTTTTTTAAAGCTGTTACTTGCCGGTCCATGGAAATTATCTCTGACCATACCGAAGACAAGCGAACGGTACCTCATTATTCCGGGGGATACGAGTGGTGGTATTTTGATGGGATTTCTGATGACGGGAAATATAGTTTTGTTATCATTTTCTATGAGGGAAACCCATTTTCCTTGCGATATATTCAAGCGCTTGATCGGGAGGAGGAACCCGCTCCCTCTGAATACCCGGCAATTAGTATTGCTGTCTATGAAGATTCCCAGCCTGTTTATTATAGCTTTACTGAGTTTGAGAAAGAGAATTGCGTCTTTAAGGAGAGTGAAATTTTTGCAGAGATTGGTCCCCATAAGATGAAAGGGACTGTTCAAGAGGATAAGCTCGAATATACATTAAAACTGGAAGAGCAATTGCCCAGTGGCGACAAAGTTGAGGTGGAACTCCGTTTTAAAGGGGAGCTCCCCGGACAATTATTAGGAGAAAATGGAAGGCAGGAAAAACAGAGTCGGATAAATCACCGGTGGAATCTGGTATTGCCAAGGGCAAGCGTAGACGGACATATTACTCTGAGTGTTGGGAATAAAAAGCCTCCACATCGCACTATTGAGTTCAATGGTACGGGCTATCACGATCACAATACCGGGAGCGAGCCCATGCGAAATTCCTTTGAGGATTGGTATTGGGGACGTTTCCATTTCAACTATGCTACGCTGGTTTATTATATAATGAATCGTGAGGAGGAGCAGCAATACGAGGCCTGGCTGATTGACCGTCAAAATAATCAGATTTTAACTACCTTTGATGAGATTAATTTACATGATCGAAGCTTTTCCCTTTTTGGCCTGTTGACAGCTCATAAGTTGATGTTTCGATCAAAAGGGATTGAAGTACAGGTCCAGCAATCGGATAAAAAAGATAATGGACCATTTTACCAGCGATTTGGAAGTCGAGCCTATTTAAGTATTCCTGATGAGGAAATATTGGAATCACAAAAGGGCATTAGTGAATATATTCAACCGAGTAGGATTCATTGCCGTTTATATTGGCCATTAATTCGAATGCGTATTCGTCAGGCTTCGGGCAAGCCACATTGGGTACAGCGGTCCAGGAAGCTTTATCGATGGACGTGGTAAGGCATTTATAACATCCACCATGTCATGCTGGACTTGTTTCAGCATCTATTGAAAGGATTGCTAGGATGCTATCAACTCTATTTTTGCAGCAGAATCTGATATGTCAATTGGGGAACAGGATGACAAGGGTTTTCCGACCTATACAAACAAAAAACTAAAACGATAATTACTCTGACTAGATAAAATGCTCGAATATTGAATCATCAAAGCCCGCCGTTTCTCGAATCTTTTTGAGGATGTTTTCGAGCTTATATTCGAAATTTCGGGTTAGTTCAGGTTTCGAAAGGGAAGGATCGGCTTCTATGGGTGAACCGATCCATAGATGGAGTTCCGGTTTGTCATGGCGGATCGTGTGCATGTAAATACCGATTGGGACTATCTCTATATCCGGAAGCTGTTGACTGAGCCAGGCCAGACCTTTTTCAAAATGGAGAGACGAACCTGGGGGAGTAATTTCCCCCTGTGGATAGATGAATAGACTGGCATTGGGACGTTCAAAGGATTCTACGGCATAACGAAGAGAGCGGAGACTCTGTCTTTTGTCATTCCGATTGATGGAGAAAGCCCCGATTTTTTTAAAAAACGAATATTTTTGCATCTGCTGGATTCCCATAACGGCCCGAGCCCGCTGGTGAAAAATATATTCATTTAATAAAAAAGGGATGAGTCCGTCCCACCACGAATGATGATTCAAATAGTAGATCGTCTTGGATTTATCGTCCGGCTGATATTCCTGTTTTAACCACACTTTAGAGAAACGGCGCTTGAAAAGAAAGCGGGTATAGATCCGGAAACCTTTAATAAAGAGGGGAGATTCGTCAGAAGGAATAAAATCCAATGATAAAATATTTGTTGAATGTTTAGTACCTGAATATCTTTAGGTCATTTGGAAATTACTAACACAAAATTTCTTGTTCATGGTTTCAAAGGAAATTGAAGATTATGCTATTTCCCATACGACGGAAGAAGATCCTTTAATACAGGAGCTTCTTGAAGTCGCCGATCAAGAATTGGAGCATACTGATATGATAAGCGGTCGTCTTGTGGGACGTTTACTTGCATTTCTTGTAGATATATCGGGAGCTGATCGGATTCTTGAAGTGGGCACCTTCGTAGGTTATTCTGCTTTGACGATGGCAAAGGCTATGCCGGAAGAAGGAGTCCTTTTTAGCTGTGAATATAATGAACGCTATGAAGCGATTGCGCGGAATTTTTTTGAAAAGAGTGAGCATTCCTCAAAGATACATCTGGTAATGGGCAAGGCGCTTGAAACTATTCCAAATATTCCCGGGAATTTTGATTTAATATTCCTGGATGCTGATAAGGTAAATTATCTACGGTATTACGATTTGCTTTTGCCCCGCCTTAATAAGGATGGCCTGATGATTGTTGATAATACGCTTTGGGGAGGAGAGGTGGTGAACCCTCAGAGCGAAAAATCCCGAGTAATTGCCAGCCTGAATAAAACCATAAAAGAGGATGAGTCGGTCGAACAGCTATTGCTGCCCGTTCGTGATGGATTGACCCTGATAAAGAAAAAATAGAAAAGCCCGAACTCCAATGGAATTCGGGCTTAGAATTGAATGGCTTAAAAGGTTAGCTTTTAAGCTCAACCAGTTCAATATCGAAGGTTAAGTCTTTGCCAGCCAGCGGGTGGTTAGCATCAAGCTTAACATAATCATCTTCAACTGCAGTAATTTGAACAGGAATAGCACGTCCGTCTTCCTGCTGCTGCATTTGCAGTTGCATACCTACCTGGGGATCCACTTCATCAGGCAGATCATCTTTGGCAACTTCTAGTTCCAGATCTTCGCGTCGCTCACCATATGCATCTTCAGAGGCAATCTCTACTGTTGTATCGTCGCCTTCTTCCATGCCGATAACCGCTTCTTCAAAACCGGGAATTAATTGACCTTCTCCCAGCGTAAATTCAAGCGGCTCGCGATCTTCTGAACTGTCGAAAACCGTTCCATCTTCAGTTAATTTTCCAGTGTAATGAACTTTTACGGTGTCACCGTCTTTTACTTTTGACAAAATACTATCAGTTTTTTCTTGTTCTTTGAATGTGCGTCAATATAAGGGTTTTTAAGGAGAATTAAGAGTAAAATTGCTAATTAAATGTTTTGGTGGTCAAATCAGCCTTATCAAAGGTGCTATCCCGTACTACTTCAAAGTTTATGCGGCCTAACACTAGTCCTTCTTGTGTAGTCACATTGACTCGCCAAACAGCAGGATGGATATTTGTTTTATAGGTATAACCTCTAAATCCCCTTTTGCGTCCGCCAATAACCTCATAGCTAATAGTATCACTGGTTTCCCAACCTTCAGACGAGGGATCATACCATTGCCAACGGTGCTGAACGGATTTTCTGAGATCCGTGGGTGCAAAGATGGAAGTATAGGCAAAAACAGTATCCCCCTTGCTGTGTTTGTATGTTTCATGGTGGGTTCTCCAAAGCCGGGCTATCCCTTTTTGTTCTTCATAGGTAACCTCAAATACCGGTTCATTTTTTTCTACATGATAAGCAACCATTCCCGTTTTAAGAGAAATAGGGACGGGTGGGATGAGGTTAAAATAGTAGCATCCATTAATAAAGAGATAAATGCCTAATACTAAAACTGTAATTTTTTTGCCGTCAATTTCTGCACGTGTAGAGGGACTTTTATAATAAAGATAAAAGATGAACAGGAGGGTAGAGGCAAGTCCCAATAATCCGGATATGATAAAAATAAAAGTACTCATTTTACCAATCACGATGGGAAGGAAAAAAGTGAAGAATGTAAAAGATACGAACAGGTAAGCTCCAAACTGGAGATATTTGTTCGAGATTCGGTGCTTTAATAGCTCATTGGAAATAAGAAGTGCGACCAGGAGGAGGAAAAAGACTGCGGTCTTAGTCAGGCTGACGCTTTGGAAGAAGAAAATGACATATGCACTTGATAGCCCTCCCAAAAAAAACTGAACAGCCAGTGGAGCATACTTTTCATAGGGCTGAATAAAAGTATTTTCCCAGTGATTGTCATCGGATAAATTGAATATGTATAAGCTTATTGTTAATCCACCTAAATACGTAAAAAGTATTGTATTGCTATACCAGCCGTCGATTCTGCCGAGCGTCAGGCTATCCCATATAAAACCCCCGATAAAAAACAGAACCGGAAGGTATTTCTGGTGACGTTTTAGAAAATTTTTTGTTTTTCTGAGCATTTAATATCAATCGATTTTTAAAAGGGCAGAGGATATCCAGATACAAGACATGAGTCTTTCGCAATGAGAAAAGAATACAGCTTATTATTTATATTATTTTTATTGTTAGTTAGATCACCTGACAGAGAGTAGGGTCAAAATAAATTAAACCATTTGAATTTCTTAATTAATACTTTTGAAATTATACAGATAAGTTCCTTTGTAGTTTTCATAAAGGCTGTTAAATTAAATTCTTAAAAACGCCATCCTTAATGGAGTGGTATTTAAAAAAGGAACAACAATAATATAGTAGTAGTAACGATTATGAAAAGAATTCTCAGTGTATTTGTATGTTTATTTGTAATGGGAGCTTTGTCTTGTTACGCCCAGTCTAAGTCTCAATCCCAAAGTCTTTTTAACGGCGAGAATTTGGATGGATGGCATATGGATGTGCCGGCATTGGAAGAGGATTCGACCTTAAGAAGTCCTTTTGTTGTACGTGATGGCATGCTTGTAAGTTTAGGTGAGCCCAGGGGACATCTTCTAACGGATGATATATATCAGGATTACCGGCTTGAGGTTGAATACCGTTTTCCGGGTGAGCCGGGAAATTGTGGCGTTTTGGTTCATGCATCTACACCGAGGGCGCTTTATGAGATGTTTCCCCAGTCAATTGAGGTGCAGATGATGCACGAAAATGCAGGAGATTTTTGGTGTATTGTAGAGGATATTAAAGTTCCAAATATGGAGGAGCGGCGCGGTCCGGAAGAGGAATGGGGAATTACGGAAGGTAAAAAACGCAGAATTGTAAACCTGACAGATGGATCCGAAAATGATCTTGGAGAATGGAATACAATGGTTATCGAAGCTCTTGACGATAAAATAAAGGTCTGGGTAAATGGCGATTTGGTTAACTATGGAACGGAAGCGACCGCAGAAGAGGGAAGAATCGCCCTGCAAGCTGAAGGAGCAGAAGTTGAATTCCGTAAAGTAGAGTTAACTCCCATATCGGAACTGAGCAGTAAAGAGTAAGTTTTAAATTAAAGATATCTAATCTAAGAGGCCGGTGGTGGGTACGATCTTTTACGAAAGCAAGATATATAACTAACGGTTTAAAATATTATGGCTGCGAATTACGCTGATATTATTAAAAAGGCGGAGAATATTGCGATTATCGGTTGCTCAGCAAATAGGTATCGTACCAGTTATCATATTGCAAGTTACTTAAGGGATAATGGCTATCGCATCATACCGGTCAACCCAAATTATGATGAAGTGCTTGGATTGCCATGTTATGATACCATGCATGATATACCTGAAAAATATTCGGTGGATATCGTCGATATTTTTCGGGACTCACAATATACTGCAGAAATGGTACAACAGGTCATTGACTGGTCGAAGAACAATGGGCAAAAGCCCGTAATATGGACACAGCTGGATGTATCATCCGAAGAAGCTGAGAAGCTGGCTAAAGAGGCAGGATTCAGATATGTGAAAAATGAATGTCTGATGGTGCAGCATGAGAAAGCAACCTGATATTGAGATGGCTTTTTAAGGCGTAATGAATATCAGGAGGAGTCGTTAATATTCTCTATCTCTTCAGTTCTTTCGGATTCATGCTTTTTCAATTGATTGGTTAACAGCCTTTCAATAGTGAGTTCATCTTCTGAAGGTATAAAGGTCGTGAACTCCGTCAGCTTATTACTTCGGTTGATGTATTCGATTTGAATGACCTCTTCATTATGCCAGCGATAAGCCACAATTTTCTTCCACGGTACCAAATGATCGAGAATAAGAATCCCATTTTGACGAAACTCGGGTACAATACCAATTGTCAGGCCAAAAGCTCCGAAGGCTATGAGCGAAAGTCCTGAGGTAATGCCAATTCCGGTAAAAGGGCCGAGAGTGAAAAGATGAGTTCGGTAAAGTCCGAATGCAATAAGAATGATGCTAATAATATTAGGAGCCATTTCCGTCCAAAAAGAGCGATAGGCATAATCGATATAGCCACCTTCTTGTTTTAAAAAGAATTGTTTCAAAGCATATCCCGAAAAAAAACCAGTAGCGGCCGAGTAGAGTCCCATCGTAAATTTGGCAGCAACAGCCTGGCTGAGATAGCCCAGGTGGTTAGCGATAGTCATAATGGTCAGGATAACCATCGCTGTTGTTAATCCGATGATAATGCGTTGCCGGCTTAAGTGTCGCAAACGAAACAGACGTTGGTAACCAACCCAAAACATAGCTAAAAGAACGATCACCAGGAGAAGGACCAGCAAATACATAGCGTTAGTTTTCTTATTTTAAAAAATGATTGATATAGTCACTCCCGCGAAATATACGAAAACAAGTTTATGAATCACGATCTACGGCCTAAAAGTATTGAAGTTTCTAACAGCGAAGGTATTCTGGAAATAGAATGGTCAGACGGACATCATTCTGAGTATACCCTGTTTGGTCTCCGTAAAAATTGTCCCTGCGTAACCTGCCGCGGGGGACATGGTAGTATGAATACCTTCGATCGCTCCCTGTTTTTTGTTGATCCTACGCAGCACTTTCAGATAGAAGACATTAAACAGATCGGGAATCACGCGATCAAAATTTTTTGGAATGACGGGCATAATAATGGGATGTACCAGTGGGAGACGTTGCGTTCAATGTGCCCCTGCACGGAATGTTATCCCGAACAGGAATAAAAAATTGAAATACATGCCAGATCTTATTCTGGCATGTCCGATAAATAGGTTATTGTTATTTATTTAGGATTCGTAGCCCACACACTGGTTTCAGTGATAAAGCCTCGATCCGGAAGGGCAAGCATACTCACAATAGTTTGGGCAATATCTTCAGCTATCAATTTGGTTTCGTTAAAGGCCCGGCTGCCGCGTCCTGCATTTTCGGAAAATCCGGTCTGCACTTCACTGGGATTAATCTGCATGACACGAATATTGTGGGGACGAAGTTCCGACCGCCAGCATTCAGTCATGCCACTGAGCGCAAATTTGCTGGCTACGTAAGCTGTACCTCCCTCAAATCCTTTCTTGCCTGCCGAGGAAGAAACATTGATAATATTTCCATATGATTGTTGAATAAAATATCGTGCAGATTCCCGGGCTACCATCATTGCCCCGATAGTATTCGTCCTGAGCTGACTTTCAAGATCAGTTGCTGATAAATTGACTAACTTAGAAAATGTGCCATAGCCCGCATTATTAATGAGAACATTATAGTTGTCGAGTTCTTTAGTCGTCTCTTCAACCAGGTCGATGACTTCATTTTCTTTTCGTACATCGCACTGGATGGGAATGGCCCCGATTTCAGCTGCTGAAGCCTTTAATTTTTCTTTATTGCGGGCTGCAATAACGACCTTTCCACCGGCTTCGGTGATTGCCTGCGCTGTAGCTTTACCTATGCCCGAACTCCCACCGGTAACTAATGCATGGATATCAGATAGATTCATAATAGCTGGTTCTTTGTTTTAAAAATAATTTGAAAGACTTTGTTACTTTATTTAATAAAGTCTTTTAACGGGTAATAAGTTTCGCAGCGAGTGATTGGATTAAATTCCAAGCCTTTTCTACATGTCGCTGCTCCACATTTGTATTTCCTATTACCATGCGGATGGTATATTTTTCATTAAGGGTGGTGTGAGTAAGAAAAAGCTCACCGCTTTGTTGTATTTGATTAAGCAGCCGTTTATTTAATTCATTCAACTTTTGTTCATCGGAAATATGGGATGGATGAAAACGGAAGCAAAGCGTATTCAAAGGAACAGGGGCCAGAAGCTCAAAATCACGGTGCTGAATAATTTCTTCCTTTAGATTTTGGGCCAGGGAAATGTGATGCCTTATGATTTTCTGCAACCCTTCTCTTCCGAAACTTCGCAGGACAAACCAGAGCTTGAGGGCCCGGAAGCGTCGACCCAAAGGAATTCCCCAGTCGCGATAATTTTTAACCCGCTGGTCTTCCGGTGTTTTCAGATATTCAGGCATGATTCCCAGCGTCCGAACTAACAGATCCTCATCACGGACAAAAAAGGCCGAGCAGTCGAAATTGGTAAACATCCATTTATGGGGATTAAATACAAAGGAATCGGCATGTTCAATTCCATCGTTCATCCACCGCATCTCCGGCAAAAGCAGGGCTGAGCCCGCATAGGCAGCATCCACATGAAGAAAAAGGTCATATTCAGAGCAAAGTTCTCCAATCTCTTGAAGGGGATCGATAGCCGTAGATCCGGTGGTGCCGATCGTTGCCACCACGGCCGTCGGTTTCCTGCCGTTTTGAAGATCCTGTTGAATTGCTTTTTCAAGTTTCTCCGGCTGCATGGCAAACTCGTCGTCAACTGGAATTTTCCGAAGGTTGTTTCGCCCAAAACCGGCGATTTTTACATCTTTCTCGATGGAAGAATGGGTTTCGGAGGAGCAATAAATCGTCATTTGCTCATCCCCTTTAAATCCATTTTCATTGATATTGAAATCCGTTGCTCGCTCTCGGGCCATCAGCAGGGCACAAAGAGTGGAGGTAGAGGCCGTACTTTGTATGACGCCGGTAAAGGAATCGGGCAGAGCAAGTAACTTTCGAAGCCATTCCATAATTTGCTCTTCCAGCTCCGTTGCAGCGGGAGACGTCAACCAACTCATGCACTGGGCTCCCAGGGTGGCTGTAAGCATTTCGGCCAGTACCGACGGGTAACTTTTATTTGCGGGAAAATAGCCCATGAAATTGGGGCTTTCCCAGTGAGTCATACCGGGCATAATTATTTCTTCGAAATCCTTAAATATAGTTTCAAAGTCTTCCTGTTTATCCGGAGCCGATTCCGGTAGTTGTTCTAAAATATCATCGGGTTGAATGTCCGGTTTTACCGGGTAATCTTCGACCTCCTCAAAATAGTCCGCCATCCAGTCAACCAATTGATGAGCGTGTTTGCGAAATTCGTTATTGTCCATCTTTTTATTAAATCTCTTATTAGTGGTTGCTAATGGAACTATATAACAAATTTATGTCGAATAATTTGAGCTAAAATTTTTGTAATATGTCGAATAATCCACTGGATTTTTACAAAACAATCAGTCCATCGGAAGCTAAAAAGCTTCAGCAGCGATTGCGGGAAAAGATCTCCCTGAAAACACTATCCGAGACCCCAAAATTGGTCGCTGGAGCTGATATCTCATTCGACAGGGGATCGGATCTGATGCATGCCGCGATCGTTATCCTTGAGTTGGCTGGCTTAGAGCCGGTAGCCCGGTCGCTGGTTTCGGACCGGACGAGCTTTCCCTATATCCCGGGCCTGCTTGCTTTTCGGGAAATCCCCGTATTGTGGAAAGCATGGCATCAGCTCCAAATAAAGCCGGATGTGTTGATTTTAGACGGACATGGAATTGCGCATCCACGTAGAATGGGAATTGCTACCCATTTTGGTATAGAAATCGATCATCCGACCATAGGTTCTGCCAAAAATATTTTGACCGGATCACACGGTGAGTTAGCATTGGAGAAAGGAGCCTCTGCTGATCTTATCGATAAGGGTGAAAAAATTGGAATCGCATTGCGAAGCCGGACTGAGGTGAATCCTATCTACGTATCACCGGGACATAAGCTCTCTTTTGATGATGCGTATTCCATAGCCATGAAAACACTGACCAAATATAAGCTGCCACGGACAATCCGGCTGGCTCACCGGTGGGCAAATAAGTTGCGGAGGGGAGAAGCCGACGAAGGATATGTGGAAGTGCAGTGAACAGTGTGCCAGTAAACAGTGATCAGGAAAACCTTCCTAATCTATTTACAGAGGAGCGGGACCTTGGACCTGTCGTACAATGTTAACTGAAACACTGGTTACTGATCACTGAATTCCTGTCTCAAAGCTGATTCTGCTGCATGGTAGCCGCACATTCCGTGTACGCCACCGCCGGGAGGAGTAGAGGAAGAGCAGATATAGAAGTTGGTATCCGGAATATGGTACGGATTAAACAGACCGGCCGGACGTGTAAATAGTTGCGTTATATTCTGTTTTCCCCCATTTATATCTCCACCAATATAATTCGGGTTGTATGTTTCCATAGCAACCGTATTCATCGCATGTTTTGCAATAATACAGTCGCGGAATCCAGGTGCGAATCGTTCAATTTGATTCAACATAGGTTCGGTCATATCTTTGGTAGCGCCATTGGGTACATGGCAATAGGCCCAGCAGGTATGATTGTGGGAGGGAGCACGGCTGTCATCAAACAAACTTTGCTGGGCAACCAATACGTATGGTTTTTTGGGATGACGGCCATTGTTTACAGCTTCCTCCGAACTTGCAATCTCTTTAAAGGTTCCGCCGATATGTATGGTTCCTGCCTTACGACATATGCTATCATTCCATGGGATGGGCTCACTAAGGGCTAAATCCAGTTTGAAAACGCCGCATCCATATTGATATTGGCGGAGTTTGTTTGCGTACTTTTCGGAAAGTTTATCCCCGGCAATGCTGAGAATTTGTTTTGGTGTTGTGTTAAAGAATACGGTTTTGGACTCGGGAAGCTGATCTATCGTATGTATTTCTGTTTCGGTTTTTATGGTGCCACCCAGTGATTTGAAGTAGGCCGCCATCGCTTTTGTTATGGCATGAGATCCGCCTTTGGGCAGCGGCCATCCTACTCTGTGAGCGGATATTCCCAGCACCAGGGGAATGCCGGCAGTGGCCGTTTTATTAAAAGGCAGCATGCCATGTCCGGCTAAACCGGCAAACAGCGCCCGGCCCTTTGGGGTAGTAAATCTTTTCGCAAGTCCTTCGGCCGACCGTAGCGCCTGTAGCCCAAACCGAGCCATTAGCAGAGGATGGGAAGGGGCTAGAGAAAAGGGAGCTAAAATATCGGCTGATAATTTATCCCATGAGTTGACAAACGGTTTTATCAATTTATGGTACTTTCTTCCGTCCCTGCCCAGGTGCTCAGCAGTTCTATCGAGGGATCGGAATAGGACCCCGGCCGGCTGTTCATCTAAAGGATGGGCAACAGGTACTTCGGGCTGTATCCATGTGAGACCATAATCTTCCAGTGGCAAAGATTTCAAAAAAGGAGAGGCCTTAGCCATGGGATGAATAGCCGAGCACACATCGTGCTTAAATCCAGGCTGTGTCAGTTCCCAGGTACGGGTCCCACCGCCGATGGAATCAGCTTTTTCATAGATCGTCACGGATAGTCCCTCTTCCGCAAGACGAATAGCGGAAGCTAATCCATTGGGACCCGACCCTATGATTGTAGCATCTGGCATTAAACAAGTTTATTCATTGTGTAAGTATGCTGTGTATCCTATATAAACAAGTTTTTTGGATCTATTAAATAAAGATGTAAAAAATATTGAGTTACAGGCACCAAAAAAGCTTTGTAAAAAGAGTTTCTTTTTAATAGTATAAGAGCCTGTTAATTTGAGGCGAAAGCGGGGAGATTAGTACGTTTTTGGGAAAAAATAATACAAATCAATACAAGGGATTCAAATGAAAGAACGAAAAATAGTAAATGATCTGGATTTTGAGATTGAGTACCGGTTGGTGAAGAAAAAGGGAAGCCAAAAGCCCTTTAAAAAGCTGAAGGCGAAAAAGGGAGCCACCATTCCAAAAGGAGATTTGGGTAATGTTCGCCTGGACTTTCGAGTGCCTAAACACAAAGATATTAAGACTATTTTCCGCAACTATATTACTGTTTTTTCAGCGAGTAGTATCCAGACCCAGCCGGATTTCGATATTTTTACTTACCATCTGATTCTTTCAGAGCTGAAAGAAGACTGGGGATTTGAAGGAAAAGATGAAGATATCGAGCTTAAGGATCCTAGGGACGAAAAGGACTATTAAATCATACTAAGTAATAGTTATCGGAATTAATCAATAGAAGATAGGTGGATGTACAAAAAATAGGTATAGGTATATTTTTATTCTTGCTTCATAGTTATGCTATGTTTGGCCAAAATAAAAATGTTCAGACTTATTCTTATCCGCCTATACAAAGTTATTCCGATCAGGAATATGACAGCTATATTCAAAATTGGGACATCGCCCAAGATACCAGTGGGATTATCTATATTGCTAATGTAGGGGAGGTGCTGGAATATGACGGGGTACGGTGGCAAGCGATCCAAGTCGAAAATAATAGGGCCTTGTCCATTACAAGAGGCAGTGACAATAAAATATTTGTTGGTGGAGTTGGCTCCTTTGGCTATTTGGAAAAACTCCCTGCTGATACTTCTATCGCCTTAAAATATCATTCTTTGGTACCTGCAATACCTGATTCAGGTTCCAAATTATTAAATATCTGGAATGTCATAACTCACGAGGGGGCTACTTTCTTTGATGGAGGTGAGGCTCTATACAATGAAAAGGATGATGCTATTAATATTTATAAGCCCAAGAATGCATTCCGAAGGAGTTTTAAAGTAAGGGATGAAATAATACTATCTGATACTGGGGAAGGGCTATATACCGTAGAAAATAGCAGCTTGGAACCTGTGCCCAATAG
>CAYXVW010000010.1:0-11491 GCA_964468695.1 uncultured Balneolaceae bacterium
TCGTAAAGAAGATATTGGTAGTTCAATATTTATGCCGGGAAGTTTATAACCCTGTTTCCCTTCTTCCATCCCACGGGTACACTACGTTTTAAGGAGTTCTTTTTTCTATCATTGGTATCCAAATGGAAACCTGTGCCTTCTCTATAAGAAGATATACAGTATAATCCTGCAAAGAAGTAAGCACTGGATATAAAATTCACATGTGTTATTTATAAATTCACATAGGTGAATTACAAGATGACATATGTCATCTTATCAAAAGATGCGGACAAGTTTTTCATCCTATCCGCAGAACTTTTGATGATGGCAGGGATAAGCGAAATGCCCCCCCCCGCGTGTTGTTAAGCCGTCCGACAATTTTATTGAAAGCAAGAGCAGTCACTAATACTGTGGAACACTCTCATCAATTTCCTGTGACCAGGCCAGAATCCCCCCCTTCAGGTTATAGAGGTTGTCAAAGCCGTACTTATCCCGGAGCTGCTTAATAGCATCGGCACTGCGCTGACCACTACGGCAATGGACCACCACTTTTTTATCCCGGCTTATTTTATCCGCATTTTCGGTTACTGTTTTGAGCGGGATAAGTTCTCCCCCGATTTCAGCAATTTCTACCTCGTGAGGTTCGCGAACGTCAATAAGCTGAACATCTTCGTTGGCATCAAGCCATGATTTATATTCCTGTACGCTTACCTCGGGAACCTCGGGTTCTTCGGATTCTTCTTCATTACCAGAAGGAATACCACAAAAGGCCTCATAATCGATAAGTTCGGTAATTTCAGGATTTTCTCCCGTCAGTGGATTATCTTTATTCTTTGTTACTTTCACTTTTCGGGTACTGAAATTCTGGGCATCAAACAGGAATAATTGTCCTGCTAGCGGTTCTCCTATTCCGGTGATAATCTTAATAACTTCACTGGCTTGGAGGCATCCAATAATACCAGGAAGTACTCCTAAAACGCCTGCTTCGGCACAACTAGGTACGAGTCCGGGAGGAGGGGGTTCCGGAAAAAGATCGCGATAATTGGGGCCGCGTTGCCCTTCCTCATCCACATAGTTAAATACTGAAAGCTGTCCCTCAAACTGAAAGATTGAACCGTGGACGTTTGGCTTATCCAGCATTACACAGGCGTCATTGATCAGGTAACGGGTTGGGAAATTATCGGTCCCGTCCGCAATCACGTCGTAGTTTTCTATAATTTCAAGAGCATTTTCACTTGTAAGCCGTACATTGTGAACTTGGATGTCTATGTGGGGATTGATTTCCTGGAGCCGTTCTTTGGCAACTTCGACTTTAGATCGTCCCACATCAGAAGCTCCGAATAATACTTGTCTGTGCAGATTACTTGCCTCGATTTTGTCAAAATCCACGATTCCAATGGTACCAACTCCCGCTGCCGCGAGATACTGAAGCATGGGAGCTCCGAGTCCACCGGTACCTACGGCCAATACTTTGGCAGCTTTCAGCTTTTTCTGTCCTTCCATTCCAAATTCCGGTATTGAAAGGTGACGACTGTAATGGCCGAGTTCATCACCCGAGAACTCTATATCTTGCCAATTGCTCATAACTGTATGTGATTTTAAAAATTCTTAAATATTGCCTGGTTCATACGGATACCCAATAACCCGTGTTAAACGTCTGCGATCATTTTTTATTCAGTATGGTATTTGACAACCGCCGGCAATAGCGGGTACGATACTTACTTCTGTATCTTCATCGAGCTCTATTGTACCATTCTCAACGGGATCCACTTCCTCATCCCCGATATAGATTTTAATGTACGACCGGATATTGCCGTCCTCATCCAGCAGGTTCTGCTTTACCTCGGGATATTCATCTATAAATTGTGCAATAGCATCCGAGAGGTTGCTTTTCTGAGTCTCAAAACTGCGGTTTTGGTTTGTATATTTCCGCAGGGGTGTGGGAATAATAATCGTTGCCATAGTAATTATGTATTTATGTTTTTAGCTTGTTGAAAGTTCCTTTTCGAATATTGTTTCTTCATCAAATTGTCGTTCATCATTTAATCGCCAGGAACGGGTAGTCGTTGCTTTTCCATTCTGAACTGATACAATAACATAGGAAAACCAAGGCATGGCTACTTTTCGGTCATGTTCAGAAGGCTCGGCCGGGTGGTCCGGATGGGAGTGATACACCCCCAGTAAATCCAAGTCGTGATTAAGGGCATATTTTTCGGCCTTTCGATAATCATTGGGATCAATTTGAAAACGTCTGCTCTGATCCCCTTGCTTCGCATTTTTAACCTTCTGAACAACTTGCACACGGCGTATTTCTCCTTCCTGTTCCTGTCCGTAGAAAAAGCCACAGCATTCATTGGGATAATCAGTTTCAGCGTGCTGATGCATTTTTTGTAGCTGCTTATCAGGTATTTTAAGCTTCATAAGTAGTTATAATTAAAAAAGTTGATTGAAAATTTCTCCGTACTTGCTGGTATCATCGGGAAAAATAGTGACAATGACTCCTTCCTCTAATTCTTTAGCCAATTTCAATGCTCCGGTCAGATTAGCGCCGGAAGAGGGACTAATTAATAATCCTTCTTTTTGAGCGGCTAGTTTTACCGTCTCATGGGCTTCTTCCGTACTTACTGGTCGGACTTCATCGGGAACAGAAGGATCATAAATTTCAGGTGTTATGGCTGTTTCCAGATGTTTCCACCCTTCCAGGCCATGCATCGCCAGATCAGGCTGGAGGCCAATGAGCCGTACATTTTGGTTCCGTTTCTTTAAAAATCGTGCTGTCCCGGTAAACGTTCCGGTGGTCCCCAGGCCTGTAATAAAGTGAGTTAATGTGTGATCTGTTTGATCCCATATTTCCGGACCGGTTGTATCAAAGTGGGCTTTCCAGTTGCTTGGATTGCTATATTGGTCGGCATAAAAATATTTCTCCGGGTGTTCTTCAAACATTGATTTAGCGACTTTCTGGGCTTCATCGGTCCCGCCGCTGCGCGAGGTTAACTTGAGATTAACCCCCAGTGCTTTCAGAATCTGTTTTCTTTCTCCTGAAGCATTTTCCGGCAGGCACAAGGTCACGGGAATATCAAGCGCTGCCCCGATATGTGCATAAGCAATGCCTGTATTTCCACTACTTGCATCCAACAGGTGTTTGGTCCCGTCAAGCTTATCGTTTTTAATCGCATCCCGGATAATTCTATAGGCGGGACGTGCTTTAACACTTCCGCCGAACTGTTGCCATTCTAATTTGGCAAAGATTTTAACATCTTTATTGGAATGAAGCTTTTGGATCGGGAAAAGTGGAGTCTCTCCGATGTAGGAGCCAAGTTCTAAGCTTCTTTGCTTTAGATCAGCCATTTTATTTTTAATAATTTTCGCGGACTTCATAATGGAATAATTATATCATCAGATTATTTATAAAGGATAGATCATTGACAGAGATAAAAATGGGGATACGAATTAGAGCTGGGACCTGTTTTACAATAAGAAATAGAGGAAAATCAGGTCGGTCACTAACTACAACAACAGCAACAACACGCACAACTTAAGTGCGTGGGAAGGGGGGAGGGTAATATGTTAATTGCTGTTAGCAAAGTTAGTTGAGTCATATTAATGGCACTTCAAATAGTGCTTTTTGATAAATTATAAAGTACTAATTTTTTTAGTAAATCCAATGAAAAATGCTTTAATCCGGTAATGAATGGAATATCACGAACATCGATATGACTATTATCGTTTCCTGGCTATTATCAAAGTTGACTCTCCATCCGAAATATTATAGGGATGTAATTTTTTTTAAAAAAAGAGTTGACATCTATGATTATAGTTTCTAATGTATAGGCGCATTGATGGCCCGATGTCATCATTAAGCAATAGAAATTTATTTTATGAACACTCAAAATCAGATCCACAACTTTTCGATGATACCCACTACCATGTGTGCTATGTGTATGTGTTGTTGTATGTGTATGCCGAGAGGTAGTGGAACTGATATGTCAAAATGAGTTATAGAGACTGAATATCAAAGCCCACTACCTGTCGCAGGTAGTGGGCTTTTTTGTTTGTCAAAAATACCCACCCACCTGCGTCAGAAGGGCTTTGTGACTATTTATTTAATCACCTAACCCAAAACAAAAACACAAAGCAATAATCATTATGCCTGACGTATTAACCAATAAAGAAGTACTTGTTACCACAGATTGGGCCGCTGACCATCTTAATGATGAAGGCGTCCGATTCGTAGAAGTTGACGTAGATACCGAATCCTATGATTCCGGTCATATTCCCGGTGCCGTAGGATGGAACTGGAAAAACCAATTGCAGGATACGCTGCAGCGCTCGATTGCGTCTCAAGACGATTTCGAGCAGCTATTGGAAGAATCGGGTATCGATAACGATACTACAATTGTACTCTACGGAGATAACAACAACTGGTTTGCCGCCTGGGCCTACTGGCTGTTAAAGTATTATGGGCACGAAGATGCTCGTATTCTGGACGGTGGCCGCAAGAAGTGGCAAGCCGAAAATCGTGAATTGACGACCGATGAGCCTGATCTTAGCGCTGGGGATTACTCCATTGAGGAGGTAAATGAAGAATACCGCGCCTTCCGCAATGATGTTGCCGAACTTATAGAGGGCGATGACTTTGGCCTGGTGGATGTCCGTTCTCCTGAAGAGTTCAGCGGCGAAAAACTGGGCCCTGAAGGACTAAATGAAGGTGCGCAGCGCGGTGGTCATATACCCGGAGCATCCAATATACCTTGGTCTAAGGCGGTCAATGAGGATGGCACATTCAAAAGTAAGGAAGAGTTACAGAAAATTTACGAGAATGAGGGAGTTACACCTGACAAAGAGATTATCGCATACTGCCGGATTGGTGAACGATCAGCACACTCCTGGTTCGTGTTAAACGAGCTGCTCGAGTATCCAACCGTACGAAATTACGACGGTTCATGGACTGAGTGGGGTAACCTGGTTAACGCACCTATCGAGCGATAATTTCTAACTATAAACAACTGGAAATCCTTTATGGGTTCTCGACGAAAACGAACAAAAAGTAAAATCGAAGTCATAAAGGAGAACAGCGATTATCTGCGAGCGCCTCTTGCTGAAGAAGTGGGAAATGATTCTTCCCACTTCGGCAAGGAGGCGATCCAGGTGCTTAAATTTCACGGCACCTACCAGCAAGATGATCGTGATCTCCGAGAAGGCCGAGACCGACACTATATTTTTATGATCCGGGGACGATTGCCCGGTGGTAAAATGACTCCCGAACAATATCTGGCGATTGATGAAATCGCCGATGAATATGCCGATCAGACGCTGAGGGTTACCACCCGGCAGGCGTTTCAATTGCATGGAGTTATCAAAGATGAGCTCAAGGAAACCCTGCAGGAGATCAATAACTCATTGATTACTACACTGGGAGCTTGCGGAGATATTGTCCGAAACGTAATGGCAACCCCTGCACCTGATATCGATGGGCGCCAGGCTAAAGTACAGGCGTTTGCCGATGATCTTTCTGATATTCTCCTTCCGGCCAGCAAAGCCTATCATGAAGTTTGGCTGAATGGAGATAAAGTATATTCCGGGAAGGAAGAGGTTACAGAAAGTGAGCCTCTGTATGGACACAGTTACTTGCCGCGAAAATTCAAGGTAGGAATCGCACTGCCCAAAGATAACAGCATTGACGCCTATACTCAGGATATCGGATTGGTAGCATTGTTCGATGATGATAATGAAATCGAAGGCTTCAATGTAATTGTCGGTGGTGGCATGGGCATGAACCACCGCAAGGAGGAAACGTTTCCACGACTGGGCGATGATCTCGGATACATTCCCAAGGAGAAAGTGGTCGATGTGGTTAAAACAATCATCGAGATACAGCGCGATCACGGCGATCGAAAGAATCGCAAGCAGGCCCGAATGAAATATCTGATTCATAAATGGGGATTGGAAAAGTTTGAAAATGAACTTGTAGAACGCCTTGGATATGAGCTGGAGCCTTTTCGGGAGCTCCCGGACTTTGAACTGGATCTTTATCTTGGCTGGAATAAGCAGTCGGATGGCAACTGGTTCTTAGGACTATCCATTGAAAACGGTCGCATCAAGGATGATGGCGCACTTCAGCTGAAAACTGCACTTCGCAAGATTGTTAAAGAATATCAGACGGGTGTTCGACTAACTCCGAACCATAACGTCATTCTCACAGACATCTCGGAGGAAGACAAGGCTGCCATAGAACAGATTTTTGATGAGCATGGAGTTTTGCTGGATGATGAACTTTCCAATGCAATCAAGTATTCGATGGCATGCCCTGCACTTCCCACCTGCGGATTGGCCATTACTGAATCGGAGCGCGCACTTCCGGATATCATCAGAGATTTGGATGACGTACTCCATGAACTTGGTCTAGAGGACGAGAAGTTATCTGTGCGTATGACAGGCTGCCCGAATGGCTGTTCCCGGCCCTATGTAGCGGATATTGGTTTTGTGGGTCGCTCGCTTGATAAATATTCTATTTTTATTGGTGGAGATCCTTCCGGAACCCGGTTAAATAGCCGTTACAAAGATCTGGTTGAGCGCGAAAATCTTGTAAATGAGGTTCGTCCGTTACTCGAGCATTTCAAAGATAATCGTGTTAATGGCGAATCATTTGGAGACTACTGGGAAAGAGTCGGGATTGAAGAAGCCGAACAAGTTACCGCATAACAATCATAACATCGTACTATGAGTATTCAACCACATCAATACCAGAACTGTGGAAAAGTTTACCTTGTTGGAGCAGGGCCGGGAGATCCCGACTTGATTACGGTTAAGGGGGCAAAAGTGCTGGAAAAGGCCGATGTAATTGTATATGATCGGCTGGCTAATCCGGAACTTTTATCACTTACCCGGGATCGCTCAGAGCATCTATATGTTGGGAAACGTCCCGGCAAGCCATCGGTATCGCAAGAACAGATTAATCACATTCTAATCACCAAAGCCCAGGAGGGCAAAACAGTGGCAAGACTTAAGGGAGGAGATCCTTTTGTCTTTGGCCGGGGAGGGGAGGAATGTGAGGCATTGCGTAAAGAGAATATTCCGTTTGAAATAGTACCGGGAATTAGCAGTGCATTGGCCGCCCCGGCTTTTGCCGGCATTCCGGTAACCCATCGAAATGTAGCACGATCATTTACGGTAGTTACCGGACATACTATTAAGAATGCGGATACTTTTGCCAACTGGGAACACTTGGTCAACGCAGATACGCTTGTCATTCTTATGGGAATGAAGAGTCTGCCAAACATAGCTGAAATTCTGATAAAATATGGTCGAAAAGCAGATACACCTGTAGGTGTTATTGAACAAGCAACCTACCAATCCCAGCGAACGGTACTCGGCACATTAGAGACCATCGCTGAGAAAGCTAGATCGCTGTCTCCGCCAGGTACAATCGTAATTGGGGAATTAGCTGCCAAAAGCAATGATTTAGCTTGGTTTCAGACAGAAGAAAAGGCAGAGGTCACTTTTGATACTAGTTTACGAACGCAATTTGCAGGTTAAAACTATTAACAATGCAGAAGCTAAAAGAAGAAATTATTCCAAACCAAAAACTTTCTCCGGAGCTGCTGGATAATCTTAATACACAGTTTGAAGTAGCTGGTCCTGATGAGGTATTGCTATGGGCATACCATACTTTTGGATCTGATATGACACTCGGGACAGGCTTTGGTCCATCGGGAATGTTTTTAATCTATCGTCTTTGGGAGTTGGGAATAGAAATCCCAATTTTTTTCCTTGATACAAATCTTTTGTTCGATGAAACATATGAACTTAAAGACCGCATTGAAGCACGGTATGATTTTGAAATAACGAGAGTGACTCCGGAGCTTTCGGTGGATGAGCAAGCAGAAAAATATGGTGATGAACTTTGGGAAAAGAATCCCAACCGCTGCTGCTATTTGCGAAAAGTATTACCCCTGCGCAATTATCTTTCGGATAAAAGGGCATGGGTGACGGGTATTCGTCGAAGTCAGTCTGAAAGCCGCCGCGATACCCAGTTTGTGGAATGGGATCCGGAAAATAACGTGGTCAAGATCAATCCCCTTGCCAGCTGGACCGGAGATGAGGTATGGAATTATATCCGTTCTAAAGGACTTCCATACAATCCCCTGCATGATGAAGGTTATCCGAGTATCGGTTGTATTCCTTGTACACAGCCCGCAGATGGAAAAACCGATGATCGGCGTACCGGGCGTTGGAACGGCTCTGATAAAACGGAGTGTGGTATTCATCTGCCAACACAGCAAAAAAATGGCAAGAAAAATAAATTAACACCAAACAATAAGTAGCGATATTATGGAGATGTTTCCCATTTATTTACGCCGATTGGATGAGCGGAAAACGGTGATCGTCGGCGGCGACCACGAAGCAGAAGGCAAGGTTGAACAGCTTCTCGAACGAAATGCTCAATTAACCGTCATTAGTCCTCATTTAACAGATAAACTGCAGCGGTGGGCGGGAGAGAATCGTTTCGAATGGATTCCCCGAAGATATAAGCAGGGGGATCTGGAAGGGGCTTTCATGGCAATTGTAGCCCAGTTTGAGGGGAATACAAATAAGGTAGCTTATCAGGAAGCAAGAGAAAGAGGTATTTTAATCAATGTAATGGATGATCTGCCTCACGCAAATTTTGCTTTTGGCTCGATCGTGAAGCGAGGTCCACTTACTATTTCAATATCCACCAGTGGTGCAGCTCCTGCTTTATCCGTTCGGTTACGGCAGCGTTTCGAGAAAGAATTTGGCCCCGAATACGGAACGTTTCTGGAGTTTATGCAAAAACTCCGGGATCCAATGTCTGAGTATCATGATAAATTTGAAACCCGTAAAAGACTGTGGTATGAGGTTATAGATTCTGAGGTGCTTACTCTTTTTAGAGAGGAGAAAATTAGTGAAGCCTATCAGAGAACGGCGGATATTGTAGGCGAAGAAGTAGTGGAAGCTGCCTTGGACACCCACAAATATTAGTTAAGTAATGATAACGATTACTATTACAGTTTTATTTAAGAAAAATATTTATACACCAAACCCAATAATCATAATTTAGATAACAAAACTTAACCATGGCTTATATTGTAGCTGAGCCCTGCATTAATTGTAAATATACCCATTGTGCTGCTGTTTGTCCGGTTGATGCCTTTCGGGAAGGACCTAATTTTTTGGTCATTGACCCTTTTGAGTGTATTGATTGCGACGCCTGTGTACCCGAATGTCCCGTAGAGGCAATTTATCCGGATGATGAACTTCCGCTGGAGTGGGAGCACTATATCGATCTCAATGACCGGTTATCCGAAGAGTGGATGGAACACCATATCACTGAAACGTCGGATCCGTTACCGGATGCCGATGAATGGGCTGAGAAGGAAGATAAAGATGACCTTCTTCAGGAGTCATGGGCATGATTTGAAACTGAGTAGAACTATAACATTACTCTTACGATTTTGGCTCTAACCTACTGGGTTAGAGCCTTTTTTATTTTTATTCGATTTCATTCCATATAAAAAAGGCCGGACATTAGTGTCCGGCCTTTTCTGATTGTGAGCGTTTAGAAAAATTAACCTACCCGGCTATCAACCGGGTAGGTTATATCAGCCAATAGAAGACATCCATTGATAGGTGTCTTCGAGAGTTGAATATTGGATACCAGTGATGGTATCATAAAGTCTTTGAGCAAAAGGACCGATCTGTTCTCGATCTGTTATAATAGTTTGTCCCTTGTGATTGATGGACCCCACCGGTGAAATAACGGCAGCAGTACCCGTGCCAAATATTTCTTCGAGATTGCCATTGTCATCTTCTTCGAAAATTTCATCGATGGTAATGGGCCGCTGGTGTACGGGGATATTCCATTTCTCGGCAAGTTGAATTACAGAGTCGCGCGTAATTCCGCCTAGAATTGAACCATTTAGTGATGGGGTGTACAGTTCTCCATCAATTTTGAAGAAGATATTCATCGTACCTACTTCTTCGATATATTTGTGCTCGTGAGCATCTAACCAGATAATTTGGGTAAACCCCTGTTCTTTGGCTTTTTTGGCTGGAAGAAGAGTAGGCCCATAATTACATGCCGTTTTCACAAATCCGGATCCTCCCTTAACAGCCCGAATATAGTCTTCGGTAGTCGTCAGGTTAACCGGGTCAAAGCCCTCTTCATAGTATGCGCCCACGGGAGAGGTCAGAACGATTAAACGATACGTCTGTGCCGGTTTAACCCCCAGACAAGCGTCTGCAGCAAAAACTATTGGGCGTATATAGAGTGCATTTCCATATTTTTCCGGAACCCAATCCCGATCGATGGCAATAAGTTTTTTGATCGCTTCGCCCAAAAGATTGGCATCAGGTTGAGGAATACACATCCGAGCACAGGAATTGTTAAATCGATTTAGATGATCCTGAAGTCGAAAAATATTTACGTCGCCATCCTCGCTTTTAAAAGCTTTCATCCCTTCAAAAACCGTTTGCCCGTAGTGAAGGGTGGCAGTAGCAGGAGAGAGGGAGAGATCACCAAAAGGTACAACCTTAGGTTGTTGCCATTGCCCATCTCGGTATTCCATACTTAGCATGTGATCAGAGAAAACATCTCCAAAACCAGGATTATCCAGATCTACGGAATGGATACGGCTTTCTCCTTTCCGTTCTACCTGGAGAAATGAAGAATCCTGCTGTTTAGCTGTCTGAGGAATGGCTGACTGACGGTTCATAACAGATTGCCGGGTTGCATCTTAGGATTTAAATGTTTGAGAACAGCACTTCCCATCTCAGAAGTATCAACCAGATATTCCTTGGAAGGATTGGAAGCGATGTCACCTGTTCGGAACCCATCCTGAAGGGTAGCCTGTATGGCGTCTTCAATTTCCTGGGCTGCTTCGGGCATATCGAGTGAATAGCGGCACATTAATGCGACAGAAGCAATAGCTGCCAGCGGATTTGCTTTATTTTGTCCCGCTATATCTGGTGCAGATCCGTGAACCGGTTCATACATGGCAAATTCATCTCCAATACTGGCAGAAGGAAGCATCCCAATAGAACCGGTAATCATTGCGGCGGCATCACTTAGGATATCGCCGAACATATTTCCGGTTAGGATAACATCGAATTGTTTGGGATCGCGGATCAGCTGCATGGCACAATTATCGACTAACATGTGGCTTAGGGAAATTTCGGGCCACTGGTTGGCTGACTCTATGACCGTACGCCTCCATAATCGGGAAGAATCCAATACGTTGGATTTATCTACTGAGGTGACCTTGCGATTTCGGTCGGTGGCCATCTCAAATGCCTTATGAGCGATGCGTTCAATCTCATGTGTTTCATAGGCCAATGTATCAACACCGCGTTCCCCGTCAGAAGTTTGTTCAATAAATCGCGGTCGCCCAAAATAGATTCCACCCGTTAATTCACGCAGGATAAGAATATCTACTCCATTAACGATTTCTTCCTTAAGCGGAGAAGAATGAATAAGCGATTGATGGGTTGTTAT
>CAYXVW010000010.1:11591-21585 GCA_964468695.1 uncultured Balneolaceae bacterium
ACGGCTTCCCGGGTTACTTCCGGGCCAATACCGTCGCCGGGTAAAACAACAATTTCTTTGGTTACTGACATGGGATCATTCCTTCTTTACGTGCAAATTCAAAAATTCCGCCTGCCTGAACGATATCTGCTACGCTGCCCAAGGGACGAATTTCATAGGTTTCGTCTTGTGTAATATTGTGAACTGATCGATTTTGAGGATCAATACGGAGAGTATCGCCTGTAGCTACTTTGGAACTGAGGTCTTCCAGGCTTTCGTAGGGGATGACAAAACCTCCATCCACAGAATTACGGTAGAAAATTCGGGCAAAAGTGGGCGCAATAATAGCCTGAATGCCTGCAATATCAAGAGATGCAGGAGCGTGCTCGCGAGACGAGCCACATCCGAAGTTGGGTCCTCCAACAATGATACTATATTCGCTTTCGAATTTATCTTCTTCAACTAATGGGGTATTACCCTCAGGTAAGCCAGATTCAGCATCCGGTACACCAGAGAGGGCATATCGCCCGTAAAATTTTCGTTCCTCGGGATCATCGAGGCTATAGACTAAGTGCTCGGCCGGGATAATTTGATCGGTATCGATATTTTTCCCAAGAACAAAAGCCTTTCCTTCAATTTGTTGTTCGTTCGACATAATTTGTATTAGCAATTAATAATTCTAAATAACAGTTTCTTGAATAAATACGCGGGGATCGGTGATCTTTCCGGTTACAGCAGAAGCAGCTACTGTATAAGGAGAAGCGAGGTATACCTGGGCCTCTTTGGATCCCATACGCCCGGGATAATTCCGGTTTGTAGTGGAGATACAAACTTCAGCGTTGTTTAATCGTCCAAAGGTATCAGACGGACCTCCAAGGCACGCAGCACAGGAAGCTTGTCCGATATGGCATCCGGCATCCCTGAAAATCTGAATCAGCGGTTTGCCATTTAAGGTGTGAGTTTCAAGCTTATCAGCTATCTCCGTTGTCGCCGGTACAATGTAGGTATCGAGCTTCAGTTCATTGCCCGCAATAATTTCTGCAGCTGCTTCAAAATCCGACAGTTTTCCACCGGTGCACGATCCTATATAGGCTCGATCGAGTTTGGTGCCTTCCAGTTCTAACGCGGTGGCTTTGTTATCGGGACTGTGTGGTTTTGCAACCATCGGTACCATATCCTCCAGGTTATAGCTGTATCGGCTGTGGTAGGTGGCATCAGCATCACTGTATACGGGTTCAAATTCTTTGTCGGTTCGTTCGCGAACATAGGCTTCGGTTTTTGCATCCGGTTCTACTACCCCATTTTTACCACCTGCCTCGATAACCATATTGGTGAGAGTCATCCGATCTTCCATTGTCATAGCCGTTATGCCGGGACCGCCAAATTCCATCGTGCGATAAGTGGCACCGTCAACACCTATATCGCCAATGATTTGCAGAATAATATCCTTGGCCATCAAATAGGGAGGCATGGAGGTGCCTTCAAAGTCAAAACGCATTGTTTCGGGTACTTTAACCCACAGCTTGCCGGTTCCCATAATGAAAGCGGCATCGGTATTTCCTATACCCGTAGCAAACTGTCCAAATGCGCCAGCCGTACAGGTGTGAGAGTCGGTACCGAACAGTACTTCACCCGGGCGGGTAAATCCCTCTTCGGGCAGGGCAATGTGGCAGACGCCTTTATAATCATCCGATCCTACATCATAGAAGTAGGGGAGATCCTGATCAGCAGCAAAACCGCGAAGGATATCGACATTACGATTGGCGTATTTATCTTCGGTAAAAATGTAGTGGTCCGGAATAATAACTAGTTTTTCCTTGTCCCATACCCGGGCATCTTCTCCAAATTGCTTTTGAAAAATGCCGATGGATGGTGGCCCGCACACATCGTGAGTCATAAGAACATCCACATCAACCCAAACACTTTCGCCGGGCTCCACGGAGGAGGAGTCACTGTGGTTTGCTAAAATCTTTTCGGTGAGAGTCATTCCCATAGTTCAAATACGTTTATGTCGTTGTTTAATATTTATTATTGTGTAACTGTTGTGTCGCCGGATACTTTTTTGTGGGGCAGGGTTTCACTGACTAGTGCAAGGAGTTCCTGCTCTTTTATGGTTTTCTTTTCATCAGCAAGATTCGTGAACTTCACATATATCTGGTTCAATTCGTCCTTGCCGAGAGTATATCCCAGTTTTTGAAGCTTCTTATTAAGAGCAAACCGTCCGGAATGTTTGCCGAGTACTATTTTATTGCCGGTCAGTCCAACTGATTCCGGAGTCATAATTTCGTAGGTCATCGGATTATTTAACACACCGTGTTGATGGATGCCCGCTTCGTGGGCAAATGCATTTTCACCGACAATCGCTTTATTGGGTTGAACCTGGTTCCCGGTGATTTCTGTCAGCAGTTTACTCGTTGGTACAATTTGATCCGTTACAATATTAGTTTCCTTCCCAATGATATTTTTCCGCGTGGCAATAGCCATTACGATCTCTTCAAGAGAGGCATTACCAGCCCTTTCACCAATACCGTTAATAGTGCATTCTATCTGTTGAGCCCCGTTCTGGATAGCAAAGAGTGAGTTGGCTACTGCCACTCCCAAATCGTTATGACAGTGTACACTCAGTATTGCCTGGTCGATATTGGGAACATTTTCACGAATTTTACGAATGAGTGCTCCATACTCCCAAGGCATAGCATATCCTACGGTATCCGGGACATTGATGATTTGTGCTCCGGCATCAATAACGGCCGTAAATATCTCATAGAGAAACTCCGGATCACTGCGCGATGCATCTTCAGCAGAAAACTCTACCTCGTCGCAGTATTTCCGGGCATGCTCCACGGCTCCCACAGCAGATTCCAATACTTCTTCGCGGTTCTTTTTGAGCTTATACTTCATGTGGATATCAGAAGTCGCAATGAAGGTATGGATGCGTGGCTTTGCAGCCGGTTCTACCGCTTCAGCGGCTCTTTCAATATCCTTTTTCCGCGTCCGGCACAGAGCTGCAACAGTACTCCTTTTAATATGTTCACTTATTTTACGAACCGTTTTAAAGTCTCCTTCTGATGCAATTGGAAAACCGGCCTCAATAACATCAGCCTGTAGACGCTCGAGCTGAAGGGCAAGACGAAGTTTTTCATCCTGGTTCATGCTAAAGCCCGGGGACTGCTCCCCATCTCGAAGAGTCGTATCGAAAATTGAAATTTGGTTTTCCATAGTATTAAGCAGTGTTGATCTATTCAGAATTAGGTTACAATCGTAAATCGGTTAGTTATAGGTGAAAGCATATTGCACTTGTTAGCAGCAGTTAGGCTGCTTAGGAGTGTTTGTAGGTTGCAGGTAGAACAAATCATGTTAGATCGCTTCTTTTTGGTGAATATTTTTCGCCTGTTTCGCCAGATAGTAACTAAAGCTATCCGTCAGGGCTTGCCAGCTGGCATCGATAATGTTGTGTGAAACTCCTACGGTACCCCAGCTGTCGCTTCGTTTAGCTGAGTCAATCAATACGCGTACATCAGCTCCTGTCCCGTCTTTCTCGTTCAGCACCCGCACCTTGTAATCTGTCAGATGCATATCGCTTATTTCAGGATAGAACTTAATCAGTGCTTTTCGAAGCGCTTTATCCAGAGCGTGTACCGGACCATTACCTTCGGCTGCACAGTGTTCAACCTGGTCATTTACTTTTATGCGCAGGGTGGCCTCGGTACGGGAATTGCCGGAAATATTTTTCTCAGCAATGATGCGGAACCCTTCGAGGGTAAAAAACTCTTCCCAGGCGCCGGTCATTTTTTTAGCAAGGAGCTCAAAAGAAGCTTCCGCTGCCTCAAACTGATATCCTTTGTTTTCCAGTTGTTTCAGTTTCTGAACAATTTCAGGTATCTTTTCGCCATATTTTTCCAGCTCAATACCCAACTGTTCGGCTTTATAGTTAATATTGCTTTTACCGGATAAATCGGAAACAAGCACACGACGACTATTGCCAACCTGTTGTGGTCTAATATGTTCATAGGTTTCCTCATTTTTCATGACAGCACTTACATGGATGCCTCCTTTATGTGCAAAAGCACTGCGACCCACATACGGTTGTCTGATATCCGGATTGAGGTTGGCCACTTCGCTGACGAAGTGGGATACAGCCGTAAGCTGATCTAAATTTTCAGTTGGGATACAGCGATAATCCTGCTTTAGCTGCAAGTTCGGAATCAACGAGCAGAGGTTCGTATTTCCACAGCGTTCACCATATCCGTTGATCGTTCCCTGTACATGCACACAGCCATTTTGGACTGCAGAAAGGGCATTCGCCACGCCCAACTCGCAGTCGTTATGTGCATGTATCCCCAACGGAGCATCTATCTGTTTCCTAACTTCGTTAACGATTTCAGAAACTTCATGGGGCAGTGTTCCTCCATTAGTATCGCAGAGCACCAGTATATCAGCGCCAGCATCTTCTGCGGCCTTGAGAGTACTCAAAGTATAATCCGGATTAGCTTTGTAGCCATCAAAGAAATGTTCGGCATCGTATATAACTTCTTTGTCGTGCTCTTTAAGATAGCGAACCGAGTCTTTGATAATAGTTAAATTCTCCTCTGCAGAAATTTGAAGCGCTTTTTCTACATGCAGGAGCCAGCTTTTGCCGAATATAGCTACGGCCGGAGTACCGGCATCCACCAGTAATGAAAGGTTACGATCTTCCTCCGGAGGATTATGAGCCCGGCAGGTGCTGCCAAAGGCAACAATTTTGGCATGGTCGAAGGAAGCTTGGCCGGCCAGTTCGAAGAACTCCATATCACGTGGATTGGATCCCGGCCAGCCACCTTCAATATAGTCTATGCCCAGACTATCGAGACGTTGCGCTATTCGCAGTTTATCCTCAGCGGAAAAGGCGACCTTTTCTCCCTGAGTGCCGTCCCGAAGGGTGGTATCAAATATTTGGATCTGTTGGTCCATTATTCAGCAGCTTCTGCAGTTTTATCTTCTTCCAGCCAGTTCATCATTGAGCGGAGTTGCTTACCCACTTTTTCAATCTTATGGTTATCTAAGTCACTTCTAAGAGCTTTAAGCTTAGGTATTCCGTTTCTGTTTTCTTCAATCCATTCATCGGCAAAAGAGCTATCCTGTACTTCACTGAGTATCTCTTCCATTCGTTTCTTGGTGACCTCATCAATAATTCGAGGCCCGCGGGTCAATCCACCGTATTCCGCTGTATCACTTACAGAGTAATACATGCCTTCGATTCCTCCTTCATACATAAGATCTACAATAAGTTTGAGTTCATGGAGACATTCGAAGTAGGCAATTTCGGGCTGATATCCAGCCTCGGTAAGGACTTCAAAGCCCTGTTTAACGAGTTCGGAAACGCCGCCGCACAGAACAGCCTGTTCACCAAAAAGATCAGTTTCCGTTTCTTCTTCAAAGGTAGTTTCAAGCACACCGGCACGTGTTCCTCCAAGTCCTTTGGCATAGGCCAGCGCCGTATCTTTTGCTGTTCCCGTATAATCCTGCTCTATAGCAATGAGGCAGGGAACGCCCGATCCTTTCGTATAAACTCGTCGAACCAGATGACCCGGACTTTTCGGGGCTACCATAAAAACGTCTACATTTGAAGGCGGCTCGATCTGACCAAAATGAATATTAAATCCATGGGCGAATGCCAATACATTTCCATCTGACAAATGGGGCTGGATTTCATTCTTATATACCTCAGCCTGGAATTGATCGGGAATGAGGACCATCACAATATCGCCTTTCTTTGCCGCTTCGGCCGTGGTAAGTACTTCCAACCCTTCACTTTCAGCCTCTTCACGAGAAGAGCTTCCTTTCCGAAGACCCACTACTACATCTACGCCGCTTTCTTTAAGATTTAAGGCGTGGGCATGCCCTTGACTGCCGTATCCAATAATGGCAACGGTTTTGTCGCTTAGATACTTAAGGTCAGCGTCGTCGTTATAATAAGTTTTTGCTTCCATCTTTGTCGTTTATGATTATAATATGTTTGAATTATTTGTTGTCTTATACAGATCCTTCAAATTCTCTTTTGAGTGCTACGCTACCTGTCCGTGAAATTTCGTCAATACCAAAGGGATCCAGCATGCCGATAAAAGCATTTATTTTGTCCCGATTTCCAGTGACCTCAATCGACAGTTTACCGGGACTTATATCGATTACCTTAGCCCGAAAAACCTGGGCAATCTGCATGATTTCAGATCTGCTGGATCGTGTGGCTGTTACCTTAATCAGTGCCAGCTCACGTTCTACAAATCGCTCATAGGTGAGGTCTGTGACGGTAACAACATCAATTATTTTGTGCAGTTGTTTGGTTATTTGTTCAATAATCTGCTCATCACCGTGGGTGGTAATCGTAATTCGTGCTAAGTCCGATTCCTTTTCCGACCCAAAGCTTATACTGTCAATGTGAAAGCCTTTCCCGCTGAAAATTCCAATAATACGGGAGAGTGCGTTCAGGTTATAACTTACCAGTACGGAAAGCGTATGTCTGTCAGATGTTTGAGATGAAATACCGTTTTTTGATACTGTCATTATTCTGGACCTTCAACCATTTCGTTCAAAGCGGCTCCTGAGGGAACCATGGGATAACAATTTTCTCGTGCTTCAACCCGGAAATCCATTACGACCGGCCGGTCGTTAATCTTCATTGCTTTTTCAAGTATATCATCCATCTCCTCGTCATTGGAGGCTCGATATCCTACGGCGCCATAACTTTCCGCAAGTTTTACAAAATCGGGATTTCCTTTCTTAAGAATAGAATGGCTGTATCGCTTATTGTAGAAAAGTTCTTGCCACTGCCGGACCATGCCGAGGCATTCATTATTCATGATGGCGATTTTTACCGGCACCTCATATTCAACAGCCGTTGCCAATTCGTAGGCCGTCATTTGAAATCCGCCGTCACCCGTAATACATACAATCGGTCGATCGGGACAACCAAAAGCTGCACCCATTGCAGCAGGAAAGCCATAACCCATTGTTCCTAATCCACCCGAGGAGAGAAATGATCGCGGATGATTAAAAGTATAGTGTTGGGCAGCCCACATTTGGTGCTGGCCAACATCGGTAACCACAATCGCCTCGCCATTTGTCACCTCTGAGATTCGTTCAATCATATGTTGAGGCTTAATGAGTCCCTCAGATTTTGGAACTTTCAGCGGATGATTTTTTTTCCAGTCTTCGATAGTATTCCACCATTCAGTGGTGTCAGGCTTGTTGGCCTGCTGATCTATAGCTGACAAGACATTTTTTACATCTCCAACAATAGGCACCTCAACCGGAACATTCTTTCCAATATTAGAAGGATCAATATCAATATGAATTTTCTTAGAATGCGGTGAAAACCCATCGAGTCGCCCCGTAACCCTGTCATCGAATCGCGCGCCTGCAGCCAAAAGTACATCGCATTCGGTAGTGGCCATATTTGCATAATAGGTCCCATGCATTCCCAGCATTCCCAGTGATTGGGGTTTACTCTCGGGAAATCCACCCAAGCCCATTAATGTAGTCGTTACCGGAATGTTGAGACGCTCGGCCATTGCAGTGAGTTCTTCCCAGGCTTCGCCAAGAATAACGCCTCCGCCGGCATAAATAAGCGGTTTTTTGGCATTGCTAAGCATTTGGGCCGCCTTCGCAACTTGCGTGGAATGTCCCTCACGCGTAGGCTTGTAACTGGGAATAGAAACTTTTTTTAAGCCACTGTAGTGGGCCTCACTTTTAATCATATCCTTTGGAAGGTCAACCAGTACAGGTCCCGGACGTCCGCTTGTTGCTACGTGAAATGCTTCCCGGATAACCTGTTCAAGATTACTGACATCCTTGACCAAATAATTATGCTTGGTTATAGGACGAGTGATGCCTACAATATCTGCTTCCTGAAAAGCATCATTTCCAATCATATCTGTAGGAACCTGACCGGTGAAAACCACCATAGGAATAGAATCCATGGCTGCGGTAGCAATACCGGTAACCGTATTTGTTCCCCCGGGACCAGAAGTCACCAATACTACTCCGGCTTTTCCTGTGGCACGTGCATAACCATCTGCGGCATGGGCGCCGGCCTGTTCGTGACGTATTAAAACATGGTTAATGTCATGTTCGTCAAAAAGGGAGTCATAAATAGGCAGAACAGCCCCACCGGGGTAACCGAAAATGGTATCCACGTTGACATCCTTTAGGGTATTAATTAAAATCTCCGCTCCATTTAATACAGCCGTGTCAGGCTTATTAGTAGCTTGGTTCTTATTTTTTTGATCAGCGGGTTCTGTTTTTGGCTGTGCCATATATAATCCGGTAGATATACTTTTCCTACCAGAGGTCAGAAATAAAGCAGCATTTTTAGTGGACTTTGAGTTTCTAACCTCTGGCTATTTTGGTTAGCTAATAATTAGAATTAGGTTAATAATGCCAGAAATTAGAATAGGTAGACCAATTAGAATGCTAATTAGACCTACCACAGGAGAGACAGAAACAGCTATAACAGGTAATACAATAGAAATGAACGTAAGAGCAATCAATACAGATATACTATCAGTTGTTTTAAAGCCGGAAGGTGCTTCCGCCAATTGGACAACAGAGTTTGTATGTGATGCTGGTTTATTCAATTTTGGCTGTTTCTTTGAATTAAGAAGCAGTAGTATATATAATGGAGAGTTGCTTGTCAAATAAAAAAGCAAATAATTTTGTTTCTTTTTTCTCCTTGTATAGTTTTACGAATATGTTAGCTTTAGCATGCTGTTTATTGCAGCGTTCTTTTATATTTATTTCTTTAACCTTTTTAGAAAATCTATCGTAAAATACGTCTCTATGTCTCCTAAACTCAATAAGTACAGCTCTCGATTAACACAGGAGGAATCTCAGGTTGGCTCACAAGCCATGTTATACGGTGCAGGTTTAACTGATGAAGATTTTGATAAAGCGCAGGTAGGAATTGCAAGTACCGGATGGGAAGGGAATCCCTGCAACATGCATTTGAATGATCTTGCTGAGCATGTGCGTGATAGTGCGTGGGAAGCGGGACTTGTCGGATTAAATTTTTATAGTATTGGTGTGAGTGACGGCATCTCTATGGGTACCCAGGGTATGAAGTATTCCCTGCAATCCCGCGAAATAATTGCAGATTCAATTGAGACAGTAATGCGGGCCCAATGGTACGATGCAAATATCTCTATTGTTGGATGTGATAAGAATATGCCCGGAGCCGTTATAGCAATGGCTCGATTTAATCGTCCATCAATTATGGTATATGGAGGATCCATTCGGCCTGGAGAGCTCAACGGACAGAAGTTGGATATTGTATCTGCTTTTGAATCGTATGGCTCCTACCTCTCGGAGGAAATTACTAAAAGAGAAATGAAGGATGTGCTCCGTCATGCATGTCCCACAGCCGGTGCTTGTGGAGGAATGTACACGGCCAATACCATGGCTTCGGCCATCGAAACAATGGGAATGAGTTTGCCTTTTAGTTCCTCTATCCCGGCCACCCATTCCGAAAAGATCAAGGAATGCAAAAAAGCGGGAGAGGCGATCCGGCTTTTACTTGAACAGGATATCAAACCAAGGGATATCATAACACGGCAGGCGATTGAGAATGCGGTTACCATGACCATTGCTCTTGGGGGGTCCACGAATGCCGTAATGCATATCTTGGCGATTGCGCATGCGGCTGATGTGGATTTTACGATTGATGATTTTCAGGAAATTAGTAACAAAACGCCATATTTGGCAGACCTTAAGCCCAGTGGGAAATATGTTATGGAAGATCTCTACAATGTAGGCGGGGTTCCGGCTGTTCAAAAATTACTTCTGGAGGAAGGCTACTTAGAAGGAGATTGCTTAACGGTAACCGGAGAAACACTGGCAGAAAATGTGGCTGATGTACCAGGACTTTTTGAGGAACAGAATATCATTGCACCAGTTGATAAGCCTATTAAGTCCACGGGGCATTTGGAAATTTTGTATGGAAACCTGGCTTCGGAAGGGGCAGTAGCCAAGATTACAGGCAAGG
>CAYXVW010000011.1:0-4578 GCA_964468695.1 uncultured Balneolaceae bacterium
TTATAGTGGCTATGCTTGTCGTCATTGGACTCCGGCTGGCAGCCATTCAATGGGGTTTGCACCTGCCACGATTTAAACTGGAGGATGAGTACTGAGGCTGAAAACAGTCCAGTGTCACCAGCCTGTGATCTTACCCTCATTCAGTGCTAGGCATAAGAATTTGAGTAATATCAGGTGGAGATACTTCTGCCAGCCCTACGAAGAGTAGATCCCACGCACCCCTACGACAGGAGCATGTCGTAGCCTTAGTACAGGGTATATCACGACCACGACAGGGTCATGTCGTAGCCCTAATATAGGTTATATCTCGGTCCTGACATACATGCATTCAGCCTCTTCTTGATCTATGCTTTGGTTGGATGGGCACAACTAATGGGCTTCCAGCCAGTTATCGGCCAGACCCATCTCTACATCAAGGGGAACGGAGAGCTCAAAAGCGGTTTCCATCAGTTCCTTAAGTTTTTCCGGAATCTCTTCAGCTTCTTCTTCGGGTACCGAGAAAATCAATTCATCATGTACCTGCAGCAGCATTCGGGTGCCAAGCTGCTCCTCTTCGATATATTCCTGTATATTGATCATTGCCAGCTTGATGATATCCGCAGCTGTTCCCTGAATAGGCATATTTATAGCGGTACGCTCGGCAAAAGATCGTACATTCCAGTTTCCGGAATTTATCTGTGGGATGTATCGACGGCGGCCCAATAATGTTTTGACATAGCCATTTTCTTTGGCAAAAGCCTTCGTTTCGTTGATATAATCCAGAATACCCGGGAACCGGTCAAAATACTGGTCAATCATATCTTTACCTTCGTTGTTACTTATCCCAAGCCGGTTAGCAAGTCCATATGCACTAACTCCATAGGGAATACCGAAATTGACTTCCTTTGCCTTACGACGATGATTTGGTGTTACCTCATCAAGGGAGTCCAGGTCAAAAATCTCTTTGGCCGTGCGGGAGTGAATATCTTCCCCGTCTCGAAAGGCTTGAATCATATTTTCATCCTCCGCTATAGAGGCAATTACCCGTAGCTCTACTTGTGAATAGTCAGCCGAGAGTAACTGATGGCCCTCCTCGGCAATAAAGGCTTTCCTGATCTCCCGTCCCCGTTCGGTACGAATAGGAATATTCTGAAGATTCGGATTAGAGGAAGAAAGTCGACCGGTAGCAGCAATACTTTGGTTGAAGTCCGTATGGATACGCCCTGTCTCTTCATTGATTAGCTTGGGCAAAGCATCCACATAGGTAGATTTTAGCTTGCTGAGTGCACGATATTCCAGAATAAGATCCGGCATTTCATATTCTGCTGCCAGCTTTTTTAGTACCGACTCGGCCGTAGAATACTGACCTGTTTTCGTTTTCTTACCGGCGGGCAGACCCATTTTATCGAACAATACTTCTCCCAGCTGTTTTGGAGAATTAATATTAAATTCTGTTCCTGCTTTGTCATAGATCTTCTGTTCCAGAGCAAGCAGATCGTCACGGAGGGTCTTAGAAAACTCTTCGAGCATCTCCCGGTCCACCAAGACGCCCTCCATCTCCATTTTCGCCAGTACTTCCATCAATGGAAATTCAAGAGTATGTGCTATTTCTGAGAGTTCATCTTCTTCCAGGATATCACTTAATATCTCATATAGCCGGAGCGTAATATCGGCATCTTCGCAAGCATAGACTCTGATCTCTTCGGCAGGAATCTCATCCATCGTCTTTTGCTTTCGTCCCGAACCGATTAATTCGGTAATAGGGATGGCCTCATAATTCAAATACTTCTCAGCCAGGGCATCCATCTTTAACTTCTGGTCGGCATCAATCAAATAGGCGGCAATCATCGTATCAAAAGCCGGTCCCGAAACCTCCACTCCAGCCCGATGAAGCATCATATAGTCAAACTTATAGTTATGGGCTATTTTTAAAGTTGATTCATCAGTAAACAACGGATCCAGGATTTCAAGGGCTTCTTCCTGGGGAATTCCATTTTCTACATTTACCGGCACATAGTACGCTACGCCGGCAGTGGTGGAAAGAGAAATGCCCACCAGCTTATTGACCATAGGGTCGACACCGTCGGTTTCGGTATCAAAACAGAGGGATTCGCCCTGTAATTTAGTAACCAGACTTTCAAGATGCTCAGTTTCATTAATTAGCTCATAATTAACAATATCCTCGTCAAAAGACTGTAATTTGCTCTCTTCTTCCTCTTTCTCATCGCTGCCAAATAGGTCAGTCTGATTTTTATTCGACTTTTCCCGGGAAGATCGGCTTATTTCTTCTCCCAGGTATTTCTGTGTCAGCGTACGAAATTCCATTCGTTTAAAAAACTGACCCAGTTCCTCCTCATTTGCTCCTTCCCAGTTAAGCTCTTCCCATTTAACGGTATTCGGTACATCGGTCTTAATCGTTACCATTTCCTTGGCATGGAGAGCTTCTTCTTCGTATTCCTGGAGGCCTTCGCGATGCCGCTTTGAAGACATATTGGGCGCATCGTCAATGGCTGCTTCCAGCGTGCCGTATTTGTTAATGAGTTTAGGTGCTCCTTTCTTGCCAATGCCTTTTACGCCGGGAATATTATCGGATGTATCCCCCAAAATAGCCAGTACATCCACCACTTTTTCCGGATATACCCCGAAATAGTCCTTCACCCCCTCACGGTCAATAAGATTAAAGCCGCCATTCTGATTATCAGGTTTATACATCATGATATGGTCATGTACCAGCTGCATAAAATCCTTATCCGGTGTAACCATGTATACATCAACATCTTCGGCATTAGCATCACTGGCGATAGTCCCAATAAGATCATCGGCCTCATAGCGATCCTGTTCAACATTCTGAATGCCATAGCCTTCCACCATCTCCTTGATAAGGGGAATTCCTATCTTAAGCTCTTCAGGTTGAGGAGGACGGTTCGCTTTATAATCTTCATCCATTTCGTGACGGAAAGTGGGGACATTCGTATCCCAGGCAACCGCTATATGAGAGGGTTCATGTTCTTCTAATAATTTTTCGAGCGTATTGGCAAACCCCAAAATAGGCCCGGTGGGGATGCCCTCGGAATTCTTTAAATTACTGCTAATAAATGCGTAATGTGAACGATAAGCCAAGGCCATACCATCCAGTAAAAACAGAACACTTTTAGACATTCTTTCTTTTGTCATTAATTTAAGTTTCTAATATAATTCACAGACTATGTATACCTTCCGTTCAATAATAAAAAAGTAAAACTTTTTCTTTTCTATTACGAATAAGTATTTGTCACAGATGATTAATAAAAGATTTATATGGGCTTAAAAAACGAAGCACAGACAGCATTTCAAAATACTAAATCGGTTTATAAAGAATATGTTTCCGGCATGACCCCGGAACGTATCGGTAAAGAATTTTATAAAGATACCGACCGGCTTAAACAGCTCTATGAAGAGGCCATTCAACAGGATTCGCAATACGAAAAAAAAGAGATTCCGGCTCACCTTAAGTTTTTAAAACTATTTTCTGCCCTCACCCAGCGCTTAAATCCCACCCGACGTCTCTTATTCGGACTGTCGATTATTGCATTCTTGATACACTATGTATTTAGTTTCTTTGGGATTTTAAATATAGTCATATTTCATGAAATTTTGCTTCCCTTTGCCTTTAGTTCAATGCTGATGCTGCTCTTGGTTGAACTCCTGGAAAAATCGGATGTGAAGCGCGAGATTGACCTTGCGCGAGAAATACAACTTGGCTTATTACCTGCAACAGCCTATAAATCAGAAAATCTGGAGATTTTCTCCTTTGCCAATACCGCAAAAGAAGTGGGCGGTGACTATGTAGATGTTATCAAAACCAATGAGGGGACCTATATGATTATTGCCGATGTTTCGGGAAAAGGCTTATCCGCTGCCCTGTATATGGTGCGCATGCAAGCCTTGGTCCACCTTATTATCGAAAAAGATAATCCTTCACCAAAAGAATTATTTTTAGAATTAAATAATTATGTGAAATCAGATATCAAGGATAAAACCTTTGTTACCGCTTGTGCAGCATTCTTTCCCAAAGACAGTCAGCACTTCACTTTTGCCCGGGCCGGACACAATGCTCCTATTTTATTTAGCAAAAAACAAGATGCTACTTTTGACCTCCGTTCAGATGGATTTGCTCTCGGCATGACTTCAACCAGTCATCTGAAAGCACACCTCCAGGAAAAGAAATTCCAGTTTGGATCTGGTGATAGTGTGCTCTTCTACACGGATGGGCTTACAGAAGCCCGAAATGATAATGGGGAAGAATTCGGAGAAGAACGACTCGATGCCATTATGAACATTTATGGTTCGCTACATGCCAAGTCTATCGTCCAAAAGATACAGTCATCACTGGAAAACTTTATCGGTTCCGAAAAACCCGGTGACGACATTACTTTCACCTGTGTACATCACTCAAACTAAGAAGGAATAATTCATCATAATATTAAAAATTAGTATCATTTAACTTCATTACCGGATATAAAAAATAAGGGTGGCAACCATAAAGACTGACCACCCTTAACATTTAAGACAGTTTTAACTTACTTTTGTTGTCAATACAGGATAGCAGTATTTGTGCTT
>CAYXVW010000011.1:4588-21463 GCA_964468695.1 uncultured Balneolaceae bacterium
AACAAATCAATCCACTCTCCTTCCAGATAAAAAAGGGTTAACAGCCCAAAACTGTCCACCCTTCTCTTTTAATTTAATCAGTTCTTTCTTTTTTAAATTTAGGAGATAAGTTTTTGTGCTTCCTCCGCCATTCGTTCAGGTGTAAGCCCAAACTCCTCAAAGATCTTCTTATACGGTGCAGAAGCTCCAAAACGATTAATGCCAAGAGCGATACCTTCATGTCCCACCCATTCCTGCCAGCCAAAGGTAGCCGCTGCTTCAACAGAAACCCGGGCTGTTACCTCCTTCGGCAGTACTTTTTGTTTATAAGCATCTTCCTGCTTACGGAAAAGCTCCCAGGATGGCATACTTACCACTCGTGCATCAATACCTTCTTCATTAAGCAGGGATTTGGCTTTCATTGCAATTTGAACTTCAGAGCCACTGCCCATCAGGATTACATCCGGCTGGTCTTTTTCTGAATCAGCCAGTATATACGCTCCTTTGGTAGTATTAGTAGCAGAATTGACTTCCGAACGCTCAAATATCGGCAGACTTTGTCGGGTTAATGCGAGCAAGGAAGGCCCATCAGTATGCTCCAGCGCAGCCTTCCAGGCCCAGGCTACTTCATTGGCATCAGCGGGACGTAGTACCAGTGCATTGGGCATAGCCCGCAAAGACGCTAAATGCTCAATAGGCTGATGGGTAGGTCCATCTTCGCCGAGCCCAATACTGTCGTGGGTAAAAACAACTATAGAAGGAATACGAGACAGAGCCGCTATTCGTAGAGCAGGTCGGCAATAATCAGAGAAAATTAAGAATGTGGCGCCAAAAGGAATAACCCCTTTATGAAGCGCCATTCCATTTACAGCGGCTCCCATTGCATGTTCCCGAACACCAAAATGAATATTTTTGCCTTCATAATTTGAAGAATCAAAAATACCAAAATCATCCATCCAGGTTTTGGTACTTCCCGTCAAGTCCGCAGAACCCCCAATCAGCTGGGGTATGTTAGCGGCCAGAGATTGGATAACTGTGCCCGAGGCTTTACGCGTCGCCACTCCCTTTTCGTCCGGTTCAAAAGCAGGTAAAAAGCTCTCAAAGTCATCAGGCAATTGACGCTCGACAGCCGATTTAAAGGCTTTAGCCTCTTCACTATGCGCTTTTTCAAATTCTGCAAAGGTTTCCTTCCACTCCTTATATGCTTTTGACCCCTGCTCCTTAGCCTTCCGAAAATGATTCAATACATCTTCCGGAATGTGGAATTTTTCTTTAGTTTCCCATCCCAAATTTTCTTTGGTCTTTAATATTTCCTCCTCACCAAGCGGTGCTCCGTGAGCAGCGGCCTTATCTTGTTTATTAGGACTACCAAATCCAATATGGGTACTGCAACAAATTAATGAAGGTTTATCGGTAACCGATTGGGCTTCCTTTATGGCTTCTTCTACAGCAGCATGATCATGGCCATCAATCTTGATAGTATGCCACTTATTTGCTTTAAAGCGTTGCTCAACATCTTCAGTAAAGGCCAAATCCGTACTCCCATCGATGGAAATCTCATTATCATCATATAGATAGATCAGTTTGCCTAACTTCATATGTCCGGCCATGGAAGCTGCTTCTTGCGATATACCTTCCATCAAATCACCATCACTAACAATGCCGTAGGTGAAATGATCGGTTATGTCATATCCTTCTTTATTAAACTTCGCTGCTAAATGAGCTTCAGCCATGGCCATACCTACTCCCGTACCAAATCCTTGTCCCAGCGGACCAGTAGTTGTTTCAACACCTGGAGTAAGATGTACTTCCGGATGACCCGGGGTCATGCTTCCCCATTGGCGAAAGTTTTTTAACTCTTCCAAGGGCACATCATATCCGGTAAGATGAAGCAAGCTATAAAGCAGCATTGACCCATGACCCGCGGAAAGAACAAAGCGGTCGCGATTATACCAATCGGGATGGGTTGGATCATGCTTTAGAAATTTTGTCCATAGTACATAAGCGGCGTCGGCCATGCCCATAGGCATACCCGGATGACCAGACTCAGCCGCTTGTACGGCATCCATTGAAAGGGTTCTTATTGTATTGACGCAAAGTTCATCCAGAGAACTGGTAGTAGTTTGACTCATCAGTTAAAATCCCGGTGATGTTTATTAGTTAATGACAAAAATTTAGTAAAGAAAATAGCCAAAGCTCTGCTTACATAAAAGAAAAAAGCAAATACAAACAGTAAATATAAAAAAAGGCCTCTGAATAGAATCAGAAGCCTTTTTATAAGTTAAAAAGTAATTAGATGTGTTTAACTATCGCACTTAAGCTCATATTCCATTTTATGCTCAGCAGAGGATTTAAACGATCCGTATGATGCATTTTCAAAGGCGCCACAGGCATCGCTCTTTTGTCCCATTCCCTGGTATGCAGTCCCTAAGGTGAAATAGAACTTAGCATTGTCGGTACGCCCGCCATTGCTGAGATCAAGTCCTTTTTGAGCGGCTTCAGCAGCCTGCTGCCAATTTTGCTGTCCATTATAGGCTTCGGCTAAGCGGTAGTAAGCAGAGGCAGATTCAGAATTATAATCCAAAGCTCTGTTTAAATATTCGAGAGCCTGACTATAATTACTATTCTGTACAGCCTGAGATCCCTGATAAACGAGTTCCTCCGCGGCTGCATTCTGGGCACGAGTTACAATCTGATTGTCTCCAATCTCATTACCCACTTCAATGGCTTCGTCAAAGAAACCAAGGGCTTCGTCCAAACCACGGCTATCCATATTTTTAGTTACAATACCCTTTTGATAATAGGCCTTTGCATAATTAGCGTTTCGCTCGATCACTTCATCCAGTGTTGCCAATGATGCTTCAAAATCCTCCTGTTGATATTGTACCAAGGCTTTATTGTACATCAATTGGGTAATAATATTCGGCGCTTTCTCCGCTATCTGCTCATTGCCATACTCCTCGCTCACTTCAGCAGCTTGGCGAAAAGCTTCAATGGCCTGATCCAGATTGCCTAGTGTTTTATTATTCTGAAAATTACGGTATGCATTTTTTGCTAATTCAAAATTAGCAGCCGGCAATTGATTATGCACACGTTCTATAATGTCCTGCCCCTCTTCCCCAAGTGCCTCTGCCTGCGAAAGAGCATTATTAAACTGAGTTATAGCCTGTTGATACTCACTCGCTTTCATGAGCTCTAAGGCTTGATTATAAGTTTCAACGGCCTCTCGTTTATCTTGTGCATTAACATTTGAAGTTAAGCCAATGATAAACAGACCAAGTAACAGTGTTGTAACGCTATTTTTAAGCAACTTCATGGTCATCCTATTTTGGTTGAGTATTAAACGCGATCAATGTAATGAATTAAACTATTTATTTAAAAGTAAAACTCATTACTGTACACTTTTATTGTAAATTTCTTTTAATATTAAACAATATTCTCTTTTCACTTATTAAAACGGATACTTCTTCTACTTATTATTTTAAAGCCTTCTGAAAAGAAAAAGTTTCATTTCAATAAGTCAACCCGTTTATCCTCTAAAAATTGGGTTGTAACGTATGTTCTTTATAGAATTCACAAATAATATTGACTGCCTCATCCGGATCGTCGGTAAGATGGAAGAGGTCAAGATCTCCTTTTGAGATTGTACTATTTTCTATCATTGTATTTTCAATCCAGTCAACCAATCCCTTCCAATATTCTGTTCCTATTAAAACGACGGGAAACGCTGTAACCTTCTTTGTTTGGATAAGGGTTAATGCTTCAAAAAACTCATCGAGTGTTCCAAATCCACCCGGAAATACAATAAATCCCTGTGCATATTTAACAAACATAACCTTTCGAGCAAAGAAATAGTGAAAGTTAATGACATAGTCATTATCCACAAATGCATTCAACCCTTGCTCATGGGGCAACGTAATCCCCAGACCAACAGATTTTCCTCCCCCTTTTTGCGCCCCTTTATTAGCGGCCTCCATAATTCCGGGTCCACCCCCTGTTATAACTCCAAAACCCTGCTCTGTTACTTTTTGTGCAGTATACTGAGCCATCTCATAGTATTCCCCTTCTACTGACGTTCGTGCGGAACCAAAGATGGATACACAAGGTCCAATTTTAAAAAGCTTATCATATCCTTCTACAAATTCCCCCATAATCTTGAAAACGCTCCAGACATCATCGTGATGACTGTCTTCAAAATTCTCGGGAACACTTAACTTTTTATCTTTTTTATTTGTCATTTTCCAGCCTCTATTTGGTTATAAAATCTATTGAAAGCGTAACTCCCGGTGTTGCCTGAGCAGTAAAAGAAGGTTGAATACGCGTTCGCATACTTAAATCATCAGATACATCAAAGGAACGCATATGTGCAAATACATAAGCATCCACGATATTTAATCCATAGGCCACAGCGATGCCGATATATACCATATCGCGCCTGTTGCGATAGGTATTTCTGATGGTTTTTAACTGCTCCAAACTAGCGGTTTCAGGAATATAATCCGGTGTTGGCCCAAATCGCTGATCATCGTCTGTTTGGGAATGCAAATTATAATAAGCTGCTCTGTAATCATGATAACGCTTTGTAAGATCACTGCTATACCAAGCCAGCCCCCCTAACAGACCGTAAACAATAGGTACTTTCCAAATTTGTTTATTTGTTATCTGCCCCCATCCCGGAATGATCATTGATTTGTACATGACGCTTTTGGGAGATGGTAACGTATCATTAGCCGAATTTTGCTGCTGAAGGCGACCATCAATGTCCAAAAAGCGGCCTTTCTCTAACCGATCTATTGAAAGAGATAAAGAATAATTGCCAGTTTGCTGGGCTGACGTATGCAGCACAAACCCAAAAAGAAGAACAAGCAGGCTAAGAAAGCTTTTCAAACAACTCCAGCAGCCGATCAAGCTCCTCATCCGAATAGTATTCAATACGTATTTCTCCACCATTCTTTTTGGACTTAATATTGACCTTGGTACTTAATTTGCTCCGAAGCCTATTTGATATTTCTTTTAAAAAAGCACTCTGTTGGTCATCAGAGCTTTGCGAAGTTGACTTCTTTTTGTCCTTTGATAATGCCTTAACTGCTTTCTCAGTTTTTCTGACCGAATATCCTTTATCAATAATTTTTTTAAAAATAGCTTTCTGATCTTCGGGATCTTCTACCGCAAGCAAGGCTCGTGCATGTCCCATCGAAAGACTTTCATCACGTAAAGCCGCTTGTATAAAAGGCGGTAAATTAAGCAGTCGAAGCATATTAGCAACCGTAGATCGGTTCTTACCCACTTGTTCAGCAACTTCCGCCTGCGTGAATTCCGCTTCTTCAATTAAACGCTGATATCCCATAGCCACTTCAATGGGATTAAGGTCTTCCCGCTGAATATTTTCAATAAGAGCGTATGAAATAACATCATCATCGCTTACTTCCCGAATATACGCAGGTAGCTTATCAATTCCAGCTAGCTTTGAAGCCCGAAGCCGCCGTTCACCACTAATCAGCTCAAACCTCTTTTCGCCGATATAACGCACTGTTATAGGCTGAATTAGCCCATGCTCTTCAATGGACTGAGCTAATTCCCGAAGACGTTCTTCATTAAATTCCTTCCGAGGTTGATGAGGGTTCGGACGAATATTATCAACAGGAACTTCCAAAACCACATTTACACGTTGCTCTGGCGTTGCGTACGCAGATTTATCCGGCGCACCCTCCTGATTCTTTTCTCCCTTTTGGTCTTTGTCTTCATCATACTCTGGAAAGAAAGCACCAAGACCCCGCCCTAAAACTTTTTTAGATGCCATAATTACTCCTTCCTAACTGTTTGCAAAAACAGGACTATTTTTAAATAAATTCTTATTCCGATGGATGATCTCACGTGCCAATGCGAGGTAGTTTTTAGCACCACGACTGGTTGAATCATATAACAAAGCCGGTTTGCCGAAGCTTGGCGCTTCTGCCAGTCGTACATTTCGTGCAATAACCGACTCAAAGACTTTATCTTCAAAATATTTTCGTACTTCATCAGCCACTTGGTCAGACAAACGAGTGCGCGTATCGAACATCGTCAACAAGACCCCTTCTATCTCCAGCTCAGTATTCAAATGCTGACGCACGATCTTAATAGTGTTTAATAACTGACCTAATCCTTCCAATGCGAAATACTCGCACTGTACCGGAATAATAACAGAATCTGAAACTGTCAAAGCATTAATAGTAAGCAGACCCAGGGAAGGAGGACAATCAATAATTATAAAATCATATTTTTCTTCCAGCCCGCTAATTGCTTTTTCAAGGATGCGTTCGCGACGCTCACGATCTATCATTTCGATTTCCGCCCCTACCAAATTTATGTGGGAAGGTATAATCTCTAAAAAAGGAAGTTCTGTTTCACGAATCGCATCCTCTGCTTCCACCCCTCCAACCATAATTTCATAAACAGAATTACTCACTGACTTTGATTCAATCCCCAATCCGCTGGTCGTATTGCTCTGGGGATCAATATCTATGATTAAAGTAGTATGCTCAATCGCTGCAAGGCTGGCAGCAAGGTTAATAGCTGTGGTAGTTTTACCAACCCCTCCTTTCTGATTGGCAATGGAAATTACTTTACCCATATAAAATGTCTGTTACAACGATTATTGCTCTAATGTTTCGAAAATATAATGGGATGTCTTATGGTAAACAAAAATACTTATCAACAAGTTGTCAACCGAGTCACAAACAACCTATCATTATGGTTATCAATATATTATAACCGCTCAGTTAACAATTTATTTTACATCCATAATTTTGATCTCATTTTACAGAGAATCCCTCCTAAAAGGTTAAACCTGATTAAAATATGAGCCAAAATACTTTGATGAAGTATTTTGGCTCCCAGTCTTATCTCATTACAGTACTTCTTCAATGGCAGTATATTCCATATCAAATGCTTCTGCAACCGGTTTGTACACAATTTTATTATCCACAATATTTAGTCCCTTTTTGAGCTCTTCTTCATCTCGCAAAGCTTGTTTCCAGCCCTTATTCGCAAGAGAAACGGCATATGGAAGGGTGACATTTGTTAATCCCAATGTAGAAGTATAGGGAACGGCACCCGGCATATTAGCAACACAGTAATGTACTACATCATCTACCTTGTATACGGGATTATCATGCGTCGTAGGTTTGGAAGTTTCAAAACATCCTCCCTGGTCTATTGCAACATCTACCAATACCGTGCCTTTTCGCATCTCAGACAACATATCTTTGGTAATAAGATGAGGAGCTTTTGCACCGGGTTTGAGAACAGCCCCAATGATCATATCCACATCCGGCAGCATACTTCTGATATTAGCTTCGTTTGAAAACATGGTATCCACATTCTTAGACATAACATCATCCAAATAACGTAATCGTGGCATACTAATATCCATAATCGTTACATTGGCACCCATTCCAGCAGCAATTTTTGCGGCATTAACACCAACGATTCCACCGCCGAGCACCATAACATTAGCCGGTTTAACTCCAGGAATACCTCCGAGTAAGATACCTCTTCCCCCTTCAGGCTTTTCCAAAAATTTGGCGCCTTCCTGCGAAGCCATTCGTCCGGCCACTTCGCTCATTGGAACCAACAGCGGAAGCGTACCGTCCTCTTCTTCAACCGTTTCATAAGCAATAGCAATACTTTTGGATTTAGCTACAGCCTTTGTCAGAGCCTCACTGGCAGCGAAATGGAAATAGGTAAAAATAATTTGTCCCTCCCTCATTCTTGGGTATTCTACTTCTATGGGTTCCTTGACCTTCATAATCATATCCGATTGCTCCCATAGCTCATCAACATCTTCTATAATAGTAGCACCCGAGTCTTCATACTGTTTGTCAAAGAACCCGCTGCCTTCTCCGGCTCCCTGTTCGACTAAGACTTCGTGTCCGTGTTTAGCTAACTTCAATACACCACCGGGCAGTAGTGAAACGCGATTTTCATGGGTCTTTATTTCTTTGGGTACACCTATAATCATTGGATGTGAATATTAAATTTAGAATTTCATTTTGATGAGTTACTTCCCAATAATATGGTGATCAGGAAGAGGCTGATTTTTTAAAACGGCTATCTTAATAAACCGGAAAATTTTGTGATAAAGGTAGGTATTTTTTTGGAAAAGTTTTAGTCATACTCACCAAAATATAAGCCTTTCAGTGATACCGTATAGTTACAGGGTGTGATATTTATGAAGCCCTGACTCTGTTATTGTAATATGACCATACAATAACGGGCCTCCTATGGTTTTAATACGGATATATCCCAATTCTTCCAGGTATTCCAAAGCATTTTTAATCTCCGTTCTATCCATATTTAAGTCTGAATTTAAATTCTTTACGGATATTTCCTTATTTATTTTTCCCTGTGAAAGCTCTCCTATTTCTATTAACAGCTGATGATATTTTCTGCTAAACCTACTGCCAATAATCATTTAACTATTTATTTACCATAACAATTAGTTTTGTTTAAAAAGAACATTTTATATTAAACCTAAAGTTACCCATGTATTACGATATTATTACTATTCCCCGCTTTTCACAATAGGTTTGTCTTTTAAAAACGACCGATTTCTTGTATCCTTTGATCTTCAGATAAAACAATTTACTTCGACATGATTTCAAAAGAAATACTTCAAAAAGTCCGTAAAATTGAAATACGGACAAAAGGAATGGTTAACAGTATTTTCGGAGGTGAATATCAATCAGCCTTTAAAGGAAGGGGGATGGAATTTTCCGAAGTTCGCGAGTATATATATGGAGATGATATTCGCCAGATTGACTGGAATGTAACGGCCCGAACGGGAGATCCTTTCATTAAAAAATTTGAGGAGGAACGGGAGCAAACTCTCATGTTGTGCGTTGATATTTCCCCTAGTGGAGTTTTCGGGAGTCAGGGTCAGAGTAAAATGGAGCTTGCTATAGAGATATGTGCAGTTCTGGCTTTCAGCGCCATCAAAAATGGTGATAAAGTAGGATTGGTACTTTTTACAAATGAGATTGAAAAAGTAATTCCCCCTAAAAAAGGACGGTTACATGTACTTCGTCTTATCCGGGAACTTCTCACAACGGAACCAGAAGGAAATGGAACGGACATTAGTGAGGCCCTCTCTTACATTAATCGTCTGCTAAATCGGCGGGCTATTATTATTTTAGCCAGTGATTTTCAGGATAATCAGTATGACCGCCAGCTTAAGATTACAAACCGTAAACACGATCTGGTAAATATATTTATCAATGATAAGCTGGAGGATGATCTTCCCGATCTCGGACTCATTCCTTTAAAAGATGCTGAAACGGGAGAAGAAATTTTAGTAGATACCTCTAGTGAAAAAGTTCGTAATGAATATCGCAGAAAACGGCGGCAACAAAAAGAAGAATTACGTAACCAATCCCTGCGCAGAAAAATCGACATGATCGAAGTTGAGACAAATGCGTCCTATATTCGTCCGCTTATCGCGTTCTTCCGACGTCGAATGCATCGTTACTAATAAAGGTATCATTCAGGGTAATTACGGGACGTTCAGCTTCCCCAGTATCCTGCTGCTCTTGATTCAGCTGACGATCAAAGGCATTTCGAACTATCTTAAAGTCATCCATTAAACTATCAGGGATGGATTCTGAGGAAGGCAAGTCCATCGTTAATGGATTAATAGCACGGTTATTTCTTTTAACTTCGTAATGCAAATGCGGTCCGGTTGAGCGACCGGTAGTTCCCACATAACCGATAACTTGTCCCTGTTCTACTCTTGCTCCGGCACGTATTCCTTTTGCAAATCTGTTAAGATGCAAATAAGAGGTTTCGAATGTTTTGTTATGCTTAACCCGAATCATATTGCCGCTGGCTCCATAGTATCCGGCTCTTGTTACCGTTCCATCACCGGTTGAAAGTATCGGGGTCCCCCTGGGAGCAGCATAATCAACGCCGTTATGTGGGCGACGCCTATTTAAGGTCGGGTGCATTCGATTCTTCGAAAAAGGTGAACTTATACGATGGTCATACTCAAAAGGAGCTTTCAAGAGGGCTTTTTGCACACTTTTTCCCTCTTCTGTATAATATCCTTCCACTTCACCTTTAGAAAAGTAGTAAGCGCGGAATAGCTCACCCCTATGCTCTATTTGAGCAGCTAACACATCCCCTGTTCCATAAAACTCATCCTCAACATACTTTTTTTCATAAAGAGTCTTAAAACTATCTCCTTTGCGAATGCTAAAGAAATCAATCTGCCAAGCAAAAACCTGAGATAATTTATGAGCCAGCAGCTGACTGCCGCCAGCGTGACTGATAGTTTGATAAAGGGAATTATTAATAACTCCGGCAGTGACCTCAGTTTTCGTATAAAGAGGTCGGGCGGCTTTATATATACTCAGGGAATCCTGTTTCCAGTCAAAAACCACATACTCCATCGAATTAGGCTGCCAGACCAAATGCGAAAGTGTTGCACTACTATCTTCTTTAAAATAAGTGCGGTACCGTTGCCCGGGACGCATTTTCTTGAAATCAATTATTTTTTTCGCCTTTTCGCTGATCGAATAAATCTCTTGGGGATCAAAATCAAGCTTGTCAAGAATTACATAAAGACTTTCATTTCGTTCTATTGTATGTTCTTCGATTTCGACACTACTAATAGGTAAACCAAACTCATCAACTTCTGAAGTTTTAACGGTATCGATTGGCTGGATTACTGAAGAAGGTTCTTCCAGACTCGCCTTCTTCGACTCCTTCGCACAAGAACATAGAATGGTTACAATGAGGAGCCCTAAAGAAAATGCCCTTAGCATAAAATATTGTATTCCTATTTTTTTGATTTTGAAACACTCAAACATACCATTTTTATTAATTTTATGCACACAAAAAAAGACTTTTTAACGAACCACTAATCACAATAAGTTTTTCCGAATAAAAAGATTTTTTCTATTTTGAGCGACGATACAATATCTGATTACATAAGAGGTTATTATCTCTGCTTTTAGTACCAATTAATGCATATCAATTTGGTGGGTTACGGAAAACTTTTTAAAGGAATATTATTACTTTGGCTTCTTACGGGGATTACCCTAAATAGCTCTGGTCAAACCGTCAAAGAATTCACGAATGCTGATTCATTAAAAGTCGGAGATAGATTCAATCTTTCCATTACCGTCAATTATGATCAGGATTTCGATCGAATCGTTTTTCCCGATAGTGGAAGCTTTTCCTCTAACTTCGAAATTCGTTCTCAATCTCGATTCCAGGTATCTTCTTTTAAAGACAGCATCTCCTACGACCTTCAATTCTTTGCAACCTCCGATACGGTACTCCCCCCTCTTCCAGTCCTTTTGATTAACGAGGAGGATACCACAACGGTCTATACAAATCCTGTACCCGTAGAATTCAATAGTGTCTTGGCGGAAGAAGACGATTCATTTCGTCCTCTTAAACCGATATATGATTTTGCTGCAGCCTGGTGGCCATATATCCTGGGCTTCCTTTTGCTACTGGTAGCAGGATATCTCCTGTATTACTACTTAAGTAAAAAGGAGAAAGAAGAAACGCCAGCTGAACCTCAACCATTTAAGCCGGAGCCTTTTATAAATCCCCTCAAAGTATTGCAAAAAGATATTAACAGGCTGGAACAAATGGATTTATCCACTACCAAAGACTTTCAGGTATTTTATACAGAACTGGGAGATGCTATACGCCGTTATTTTGAGGAGCTGCATCAGATCCCGGCCTTGGAATTAACAAGTAGTGAGATACTTCAAAAGCTGAGATCCAGATCTATTGACTATACCCTGATTGATGATACCCGCGCCGTATTGCAGGAGGCCGACATGGTGAAATTTGCTAATTTCACACCTACCGAAGAGCAAGCGGACCGCGCCCTCAAAAAAGGATATAACTTTCTGGAACGAGCCAGAGAAATCGATGCCCCCCGGGTTGAACATCTGCGGCGTGAGCATCAATCCCGCGTCGAAGCTGAACGAGAAGAATATGAAGAACGACGAAATCAGCAAGAGGTAGAAGCATGAGTTGGGCTAATCCACAGTGGCTATGGTTGCTTTTATTGCTAATACCAATCATTGGTTATCAGCTTTGGAAATTTTTAGGTAAACGCAACCCTACTCTTACTTTTTCAAATACTTCTAACCTCCGTAAGCTCTCCGGAAGCTGGAAAAACTACGGAATCTATCTTACACCCTTGCTTCAATGTATTGCTTTTGCTTTAGTCGTTTGTGCTTTAGCACGCCCACAGTATCAAAATACTACGGTGGAGCGTAATGCCGAAGGGATAGATATTGTACTTACCCTTGATATATCTACTTCAATGAAAGCGGAAGATCTGAAACCCAATCGGCTGGAAGCAGCCAAAAATGTAGCAAGTGATTTTATCGATCAGCGTGTTTCCGATCGCATAGGTTTAGTACTTTTCGCCCGGCAAAGCTTCACGGCGGTCCCTCCCACGCTGGACTATGAATTGTTAAATCGCTTACTCGGTGAAGTCGAAATGGGTGTTGTGGAAGATGGAACGGCAATTGGTATGGGGATTGCGACAGCTGTCAACCGCCTCAAAGAAAGCCGGGCCGAGAGTAAGGTTATCATTCTATTAACCGATGGACAAAACAATTCCGGAGAAATTGATCCCGTTACCGCAGCAGAACTGGCTCTATCTCACAACATAAAGATTTATACCATCGGAGCCGGAACCCGGGGCACTGCTCCCTACCCGGTACAGGATCCCATATTTGGCAATCGCTATCAAAATGTGGAAGTGAATATCGATGAAGAGATGCTCACTGAAATTGCCACTATGACGGACGGCAATTATTTTCGCGCCACTGATACCGAAAACCTGCAGGAAATTTATGACCAGATTAACGAGCTTGAAAAAACCGAAATAGAGGAAGTCATCTATACTGACTATCAGGACCTTTACCCGCGATTCCTGCTTCCGGCTGTACTCCTGTTCATACTGTCTATCATTTCTGATCGACTTATATTCAGAAATGCGGTGGAGTAATCCTAATCCCATATCTTTTTGACTGTCATCTATTGTCCAGAAGACCTGTTCCAATTGCACACTGGAATTAAAAAAATCCTTCAAAAAGAACGGTTTTAATCCTTACCTTTGTTAGGTGATTTAGAGAAGGAAAATTTTCATTACTACCTGTTTTCATGGCGTTACAGTCCGTACTTAAAACGTTTTCTGGCCAGATTCCGTGGCAAGATCTCAAGAAAAATATCAGTGAGCGTAATACCCTGGCTCTCAATCACTTTGTCGGATCAACCCCGGCACTGTTGGCCGCCCGATTAGCCCAAAAATATGACCAGATAGTCATCATTCATCCGGATACTGAATCGGCAGAATTCATGAAGGGAGATTTGGATGCGCTTCAGCTATCAAACACAAACTACTTTCCTCCCACCGGACATAAGCCCTATGATGATCAGCAAATCACCAATAGCTCGGTAGTTGTTCAACGCTCAGAAGTACTTGAAAATATACAGAACAGTTCAAAGTCTGTACTGGTTTCATCCGTCCCCGCTTTATTTGAGAAAATTGTATCACCGGATGTTTTCTCGGGTGCTTCTATCACCATCCAAAATGGCGATTCAGTCAATATTGATGAGCTTAAGGAAACACTGGTCGACCAAAAATACGATCCGGTAAAGTTTGTCAGTCAGCCGGGTGAATTTGCTCATCGGGGTGGAATTATGGATGTTTTTCCCTATTCAGGGGAGTATCCTGTTCGGCTGGAATTTTTTGGTGATGAAGTTGATTCTATCCGTGAATTCGATGCCGACTCACAACGCTCTGTCTCTTTTCTGGATACGATCCGTCTTGTTCCGGATGCAACCAACCTGGATGAAGGAACAAAAAAGGGACTCCTCTCCTATTTTGGGGATGATACGCTCGTCTTAATGATCAATCAGTCACTTATACAGACAGAGTTCAGCAAGCGCTTTGAACAGGCTGTACAGGAGTATGAACAAGTTGAATCCACCAAAAGTATATTACCACCGGAGAAACTTTTTGTAGATCCGGATCAATTTAAACAGTCTATTGAGGGCAGCGCTCATCTTTGTCTGGGTGGATTTTCCGGTAATAAACAAACGGACTGGTCTTTCCGGCTGGATGCCCGACCGCAACCCGATTTCAACGGAAGTATTAAGCTACTTCGGGAAGATATACAGGAGTTGAGCCGTCAGGGATACGATACCTATATTTTATGTGACAACGAGGGCCAGCGTGACCGCTTTGAAGAACTGCTGGGCGAACCTTCGGAGGAGCTTCGATATCACCTTTCGGTAGAGACACTCCACCAGGGATTTCTATTGCAAGAACAAGGACTGGCCGTATATACCGATCACCAGATTTTCAACCGCTACCACCGTCCAAAGGTGCGGCGACGCAAGTCTGTCAGTAGCAGTATTTCAGTAAAAGAGCTGCGGGATCTCAATATTGGAGACTATGTAGTACATGTAGATTATGGAATTGGTAAATTCAGGGGATTTAAAAACATTAAGGTCCGCGGTGTAGAGCAGGAATCGGTTGTACTTGAATACAAAGAAGATTCCCTTCTGTATGTAAATGTTTCCAGCCTCCACAAAATCCAGAAATATTCGGGAAAGGAAGGCACCCAGCCGCGTATCAATAAGCTGGGCTCGGGACGCTGGGCACGAAAAAAGGCAGAGACCAAGAAAAAGGTCAAAGATATTGCCAGGGATCTCATCAAGCTCTATGCCAAGCGAAAGGCACAGGATGCTTATGCTTATTCGACTGACAATTCGTGGCAAACGGAGATGGAGGCTCGTTTTGAGTTTGAAGAGACTCCAGACCAGCGTGAGGCCATCGAGGCTGTAAAATCAGATATGGAAACCGATACGCCCATGGATCGACTGATATGCGGCGACGTCGGCTTTGGAAAGACAGAAGTAGCCGTGCGTGCCGCATTCAAGGCGGTAATGGATCACAAGCAAGTAGCTATATTGGTTCCTACTACTATCTTAGCCGACCAGCACTACAAGACCTTCAAAAAAAGAATGAAGGAATTTCCGGTCTCTATTGACGTGCTTTCCCGTTTCCGGAGTCGTAAGGAACAGAAAAAGACACTCAAAAAATTAAAAGAGGGAAAGGTTGATATTATCGTTGGGACTCATCGGCTTACATCCAAAGATGTGAAGTTCGATGATCTCGGACTGCTTATTGTAGATGAGGAACAGCGGTTTGGCGTCTCTACTAAAGAAAAACTTAAAGAGTACCGGGCAACGGTGGATGTACTCACCCTAACAGCTACTCCCATACCCAGAACGCTGCAGTTTTCTCTTATGGGAGCCCGGGATCTTAGTATTATCAACACCCCACCGCCCAATCGCCAGCCGGTTGAAACCGAGATCCACAGTTTTGATGGAGACCTGCTTCGGGATGCCATCAGCCAGGAGGTTTCACGAGGCGGACAGGTATTTTTCATCCACAATCGGGTTAAAAATATTGAAGAAACTGCGAATATGGTACGGCAGCTTGTCCCAAATATTCGCGTTCGCTTTGCTCACGGGCAGATGAGTTCTGCCAAGCTCGAAAAGATCATTGAAGATTTTTATGATCACAAGTTTGATGTTCTCGTTTCAACTAATATTGTAGAAAATGGTATTGATATTTCTAATGCGAATACCATGATCATCAACCGCGCCGACCATTTTGGACTGGCTGAACTCCACCAGTTGCGGGGACGCGTGGGACGATCACATCGCAAAGCATTTTGTTACCTGATTACCCCCGAAATCAGAACTCTTACTGATGATGCCCGCAAACGCCTGCTGGCACTCGAAGAGTTTTCTGATCTGGGCTCCGGCTTTAATATTGCCATGCGTGATCTGGACATTCGCGGTGCCGGAGATATCCTGGGAGCCGAACAGAGTGGATTCATTAATGACTTAGGATTTGATCTCTATCAAAAAATTCTCAATGATGCTGTTAGAGAACTTAAAGAACAAGAATTCAGCGACGTTTTCAGTGATGTTGAAGTAGATCTGGAGCTTCCCGAAACTCAGGTAGAGTTTGATTTGCCGGCTCTGCTCGAAAGCGATTACGTATCGGACAGTGTCGAGCGGCTCAATCTCTATAGGAAACTGGCTAGTGCTGAACAGCTGGAAGAAATTCGTGATTGGAAGGAAGAGATAAAAGATCGCTTTGGTCCCGTACCCGAAGCTACTCAGAACCTCATTACGGCAACGGTTATTAAGCTTTATGCTTCACGACTTTTCATTACGAAAGTACGTATCCGTTCCAACCGGATGTGGATGGAGTGTCCGAAACACGATTCGGAACTTGGAGAAGAATTCTATGGTGAGCGCTTCCAAAAATTACTGAAAACACTGCAAGAGGAGGCTGAGGATAAATTCAAAGTCGTTCAAAAAGATGACAAGGTACGGTTTGTCATTCATGAAATTCCGGATCCGGAAGCAGCCGCAAAGTTCCTAAAGGAAATATCATCTGCATACACTAAAGAAGTAAGTTATGCTTGATCGATATATACAATTGATTAAAAAGGGTGAACTCGTTGCCTTTCCCACTGAAACGGTTTATGGTCTTGGGGCCGATGCATGGAATCCAAGTGCCGTTCAAAAAGTCTTTACTCAGAAAGGACGTCCTTCCGATAATCCGTTGATTGTTCATATAGCAAGTACGTCAATGGTTCGTGAATTTACCGGTGAAATTTCGGAAGACGCTCAAAAACTTATGCAAAAATTTTGGCCGGGTCCATTAACTCTCATTTTTAAAAAGAAAGCTGAAGTATTAGACCTTGTAACTGCCGGGCTCGATACTGTAGCTATCCGCTGGCCCAGTCATCCCCTGTCACAGGATCTTATCGCAAATACAGGGCCTCTGGTAGC
>CAYXVW010000012.1:0-20488 GCA_964468695.1 uncultured Balneolaceae bacterium
CATACTACGAGCTTACCAAGCCTGGTATAACTCTGACCGTATTAGCCAGTATGCTGATTGGTTTTATATTGGGTTCAGGGAGCGGAATTGATTATATGCTTATGCTTCATGCTGCCTTGGGAACTTGGCTAATCGCCTCGGGTACCGCTGCTCATAACCAATTTATGGAGTGGCGATATGATGGTAAAATGAAACGTACTCAAAAGCGGCCCGTCCCCGCCAGTAAAATAAGTCCCCGTCAAAGCGTCTTCTTTTCTATGGGATTAATTTTAGGCGGACTTATTTATCTTATTGTCGTTGTAAATTATGTGGCCGGACTTGTTTCCCTCCTGACCACCCTTATTTACCTGGGAATATATACGCCGATGAAGCGTATCTCGGTCGTAAATGTTTTTATCGGCGCTATTCCGGGTGCATTACCGCCGGTTGGTGGATGGGCAGCTGCAACAGGCCATTTGGGCAGTACAGCAATGTGGATTTTATTTGCTATTGTTTTCCTGTGGCAAGTACCCCACGTTATGGCCATCGCATGGGTATGTAAAGACGACTATTCTACTGCAGGATTTAAAATGTTACCCAAAGACGATCCCAAAGGATATAAAGCCGTTGCCCTTATTTTACCCTGCCTTGTCTTACTTCTGCCGGTCTGCTATGGACTCTATTGGGTTGACATGAACAGTTGGCTATACCTTGCCGGATCGCTGCTCAGCAGTTTGGCCTTCTTATACTATGGGATCATTTTTACCCGGGATCGAGATAAGCCTTCAGCAAAAAAACTAATGTTCGCTTCCTTTGGATACCTTCCCGCTATTTGGGCCTTTGTTATTATAGATCTTCTACTTCTCTAAAGGTCAAACTTCCTAATCGCAATCGACCTTCTTTTTGTTTTTGTCTTTAAAGCAGGGATTTATTAAATATCAGTCTATGTCAGCCAATCAGAGATAAAGAGAATGTATACCTTCAAAAAATTGTCCCTTTTCATACTGGTTTTAACGCTTACGGCCTGTAATATTGATTCGGTCGACGGAGACGATGACGATGATTCTGAAACAGAAGTTTATTTTCGAAATGTAAGCACGGATTTCCTGCCGTCGGGACTTTCCGGCTCGACACAAAAGGCCAAGACTGCTGATATCAACGGGGATGGGTATCCGGATATCGTATTGGCAATCAATGGCCAGCCAAATAAAATCTTGCTTAATGACGGCTCCGGAGATTTTTCCAACATTACTTCGATTCAGCTTTCTTCACAGGGATATACTTCCCAGGATCTCTCAATAGCTGATTTCAATAACAACGGGAACCCTGATATTATATTTGTATCCGGGCAAGGTAATGCTAACGAGCTCTATATAAATAATGGCGGAGGGTCCTTTTCCGATATAAGTAATCGAATTCCCGTATCTAATAATTCAACTTCGGTGAAAACCTGGGACATCGACAATGATGGAGCGATGGATATCTTTATAGGAAATATCGGTCAAAATACCATCCTCATAAATAATGGCAACGCCTTTTTTACCAATCAGACGGACCAGCGAATACCTATTCGGTTTACTGATACCGAAGATATCGCTTTTGGGGATGTAACCGGCAACCAATGGTGGGATATCGTAACGGCCAATCGGGGCAACAATCGACTTTATCTGAATTCTGGCAGTGGATTTTTTACAGACCAAACACAATTCCGTATCCCTTTTATTCAAACCGCTGAGGAAAGCAGCCATATTAGCCTTGTAGATATCGATGGTGATGGCGACCTAGACCTGTATATTGGAAACTCTACCCTTGAAAATAGCAGTTATGTACAGGATCGGCTGCTTCTAAACGATGGGGAGGGATTCTTTAGCGACGAGACCGGAAACCGGCTTCCTCAAATAACGTCTAACACTTCTGATGCAGCCTTTGGAGATTTAGATAATGATGGGGATTTCGATGTAGTTCTTGGCAATCCCGATGGAGGTGTTCAAGTACTGACCAATAACGGCAATGGGTACTTTAGCGATCAAACATCAGATTGGATTGAAGAAGATTATTTCCCTCAGGTCAATGACATTGAAATAGCAGATTTTAATGGGGATGGCTTCTGGGATTTATATCTGTCCGTACAAAATAATCCCGATCAGCTGCTCCTTCAAAGGAATTAACAATCTTTTCCGCTAGTACACTCGGAAAGTTAACTGCCCAACAAAAGATAGAGTCCCGCGGCCAGTACGCCTCCAAAGAGAGGAGCGGCAATAGGTATCCAAGAATAGGACCAATCGCTGTTTCCTTTATTCGTAATCGGCAAAATGGCATGCATGATTCGGGGACCTAAATCCCGCGCCGGGTTAATTGCATAGCCCGTTGGTCCACCGAGTGATAATCCTATCCCCAAAACAAGCAGCCCCACCGGCAATGCAGAAAGGGCTCCCAAACCGAAGCCTACTTCTTTTCCCTCGATGGTGATCGTTTCCAACATTTCTCCCTCTGCTCCTACAAAACCTGGAGAAACCAGGTATAATACTCCAAAAACCAGCATCAATGTTCCAATCGTCTCAGTCATAAAATTAGAAGGATAATTCCTGATATTCGGAATAGTACTGTGGCAGGCCAAAATTAGCTTTTCGTTCTCCGATGCTTTGAAATGGTCTTTATAAGCAAGCCAGACGAGTAACGCTCCCAAGGCCCCTCCAATAATCTGCGCGATAATATATGGTATAACCAGTCCCCATTCGAATAGACCCGCGCTGGCAAGCCCAACCGTTACCGCCGGATTTATGTGGGCACCGCTGAATTGCCCCATTGTATATACGGCAACAAAAACAGCTATTCCCCATCCCCAGGTGATGACAATCCATCCACCATTATTTCCTTTCGTTTCTTTTAATAACACATTGGCTACTACCCCATTCCCTAATAAAATGAGGATAGCCGTACCCACAATTTCAGCTATAATTGGTGACATCCTTTTTTAGCTATGTTAATTATTTCGGTTGATATATTTCTACAAGTTTTTTGTATTTTTCAAGTTGCTTTTCAATCCATTGCTCATCATACCCTGCTTCATGCGCCATCAGGTGAGCGACTTCCGGAGCCATTTCCAGACTGGCTTCCGCATCCAAAAACAGAGCACGAGTCCGACGTGCGTTAAAGTCCTCTACCGTCATGGCCATCTCGTTTCGCGTAGCCCAAACAACCTCCGCTTTTATATAGGGCAATCGGCTATTCAGCCGTTCTCCTAATTCCGGGTCTTCTGCTACAAGCTGTTCTACATTTTCCTTATCACTGCCGTAATAACTGAGTGGGCTGTCCGGATTTACCCCCTGTTTCCATCCATGGATTTTAAGATTTTCTGTGATACATTCCTGCTCACTCAGCCCGCCCTTTTCTATTGCTTTGTCAACAACATCTTCTGCCATTTCGCGATAGGTGGTCCACTTCCCACCCGCAATCGTCATTAGACCCGATTTACTAATTAACAAAGAGTGGTCCCGTGACACTTCCGCCGTATCTTCTGCATCGGGATCGGTTACCAAGGGACGCAATCCGGCGAAGATACTTTTTATATCCGATTTTGCCGGAGTATCCGTTAAATATTTTGCAGTATGCTCTAAAATAAAATCAATTTCATTCTCTAAAGCCTCCGGCTCAGATTTAATTTTCTCAACAGGTGTATCGGTTGTTCCCACCATCACCTTATCATACCAGGGAAGAGCAAAGAGAATCCGTCCATCACTGGTTTTTGGAATCATTATAGCAGTATCTCCGGGTAGAAAATGTTTATCAATCACAATATGTATGCCCTGACTGGGAGTAATGATAGAACTTGCCTCGGGATTGTCCATCTTTCGGACACTATCAGTAAACACTCCGGTCGCATTAACAATAGTTTCTCCCTTGAGCTCATATTCATTACCGTTCAACATATCCTGTGCCTGAACACCATAGACTTTCCCTCCAGACTTCATTAGTCCGGTAACTTTCATATAGTTGATGAGGGTGCCTCCCTGCTCTGCACTGGTTTGGGCAAGATTTATAGCAAGCCGGGAATCATCAAACTGCCCGTCAAAATATAATATTCCACCCCGCAATTTTTCTTTTTTTAAGGTGGGGACTCTATCCAATGTTTTTTCCAGGGAAAGATATTTTGACGGACCTAATCCAAGATTCCCAGCCATCAAATCGTATATTTTTAGCCCCAGCCAGTAATACGGTCCCCGCCACCTGTTATAAAAGGGTACCAGGAAAGACTGATCGTGTACAAGATGGGGAGCATTTTTCTTTAATAGTCCTCGTTCCTTAAGTGCTTCGAACACAAGTGAAATATTTCCCTGCTCCAAGTAACGTACTCCACCATGGACCAACTTAGTAGACCGACTGGATGTACCTTTGGCAAAATCATCTTTCTCCAGAAGCAGTGTTTTGTATCCGCGGGATGCTGCATCTACGGCCACTCCCAAGCCTGTAGCTCCTCCCCCAATAATGATCATCTCCCATCTATCGGTCGCTTTGACCGCCTGTATCATTTCCGATCGTTTCATTAAATGCTTTCCTTAAAGCGTTAAATCTATTCTTCAGACCAGTTTATCGTTGCTTTTAAAGCTCGATTCCAGCCAGATCTCAATTCCTCTATCTGGCTCTTTTCCATTTGGGGACTGAAGGTCTTATCGATATTCCACTGTTTATTAATTTCTTCCTGATCTTCCCAGTATCCAACAGCTAACCCCGCCAGATAGGCCGCTCCTAAAGCAGTCGTTTCCAAAACCTGGGGACGAACCACAGGAGCTTCAAGCATATCCGATTGAAACTGCATAAGAAGATTATTAGCTGTAGCTCCCCCATCCACCCGTAATTCTTTAATTTCTATTCCTGAATCAGCTTCCATAGCCTCTATCACATCCATTGTCTGGTAAGCTATGCCTTCCAATGCAGCCCGGGCTATATGCCCGGCACTTGCGCCGCGTGTGAGTCCAACAATAGTACCACGCGCGTGCTGATTCCAATGGGGAGCTCCCAAGCCGGCAAAGGCGGGCACGAGGTATACCCCATTATTATCTTCTACTGAGGCCGCCAGCTTCTCAACTTCTGTTGAGTTTTCTATAATTCCCAACTCATCCCTAAGCCACTGTACCACGGCACCAGCTATAAAAATACTTCCTTCCAGCGCATATTCAACCTTCCCATCAATCTCCCAAGCGATAGTTGTTAACAAATTATTTTCAGAAATGATAGGTTCCTCTCCGGTATTCATCACCATAAAACAACCCGTTCCATATGTGTTTTTTACCATCCCGGGTTTTATACAACGCTGACCAAAAAGTGCGGCTTGCTGGTCACCAGCTATTCCTGCTATGGGAATTCCCGAAGCAACATTTCTTGTTTCGGCATACACCTCGCTTGAAGATTTTACTTCCGGCAGCAGACTTCGGGGAATATCGAACAAATCAAGAATCTCCTCGTCCCACTCTCCTGTCTTGATATTGTACAACATAGTCCGGGAAGCATTCGTAACATCCGTAACATGGGTTTTTCCCTGCGTAAAATTCCAAATAAGCCAGCTATCAACCGTACCAAAAGCCAATTCTCCATTCTCTGCTCTTTTACGTGCTCCCTCTACATTATCGAGGATCCATTTTATCTTGGTAGCAGAAAAATAGGCATCAATTATCAATCCGGTCTTTTCACGTATTTTCTGGATGAGTCCTTTCCGTTCTTTCAGTCTGTCGCAGTATTCAGAAGTTCGGCGATCTTGCCACACAATAGCATTATATATGGGCTTTCCCGTTTTGCGGTCCCAAACAAGTGTCGTCTCCCGCTGATTGGTGATACCGATCGCTTCAATATTGCTCCAATTCAGACCGATTTCAGATATTGCTTCTGTAGCCACACTGGACTGACTTGACCAAATTTTTGACCCATCATGTTCAACCCAGCCCGCTTTGGGATATATTTGTTTAAACTCTTTTTGTGCTGACGATTTAATTCTCCCCTGTTTGTCAAATACAATAGCCCTTGAGCTTGTTGTTCCCTGGTCCAGTGCTAAAATATATTTTTCCGGCATTTTCTATCCCTTTATTTTTGTATAGTTGTCTATACAGGTTATGGAAAGAGCTTCAACAAGTCAAGCATTTATTTCCGCAGCAAATAAAAATATTTACATTTACCAACTGTGCTCTTCAAGCTCTAGTGGAAGGCTATGACTTTCATGATTCTGATCATAAGGCTTCGTAGTAGTAGTAAAATTAATCCGATCGCTTCTATATACATCTTCCGAATATTGGAATACCTTTCCACTCTTCGTTTCGATCAGTCTTTTCATCAATAATAATGGATCGCCCACATTTACCTCCAGTAATTCAGCTTCTTTTTTCCCGGCACTGATGGCTGTAATCTGCTGCTTCGCTTCACCAAGCTCAGTATTAGTATGCTTATAAAGCAACTTATAAATGGAATTAGACTCCAGATCCATATTGATAATGGGTTGGAACAATTTATGCACAAAATAAGATTGCTCTATAATCAATGGATGGTCATTACCGTAGCGAACACGTACAATATGTACGAGCTTATCCTTCTCCCCAAGCTCCATCAGACTCATTAAATCTATGGGAGCAGTAATTACATTTTGCTCTATAATCTTTGCCGACGGTTCAATATCGTGCTTCTCCATAAGCTCAGTAAAGCCCATTAGCTTTTCCGAGTCCTGTTCAATAGTCGGACTGGTCACAAAGGTCCCTCTCCCTTGTTCCCTAACCAAGTACCCCTGCTGTATTAAGAGCTTTACCGCTTCCCTGATTGTACCCCGGCTTACATCAAACTTTTCCACCAAATCCATATCGCTGTAAAAGCGGTCGTACTCTTCAAATTCACCGCTTTTTATTTGCTCTAAAAGCTTCTCATAAATCTGATAATACTTCGGTATGGGTTGTTGTAGCTCCTCCATGGTGTCACACTGGTTAAAATGGGTCACATTGGTCAATTGTATCAAAGTAATACAATTACCGCTATTTTTTCAAAGTTAAATACTTTATGCAATTAAAGAAAAGAAGTGGGCCATCGCTTCATCAAAAAAAACTATTCAGACCTATAATTCAGACACAAGTATTAAGTCCCCTTTCCCTTAATCATAAATAGGCGGATATTTATCCGGATCTGCCTCACTCATAATAGCATAAACGGATTCAAAAATATCCTCCTCATTGGGTTTTGAAAAGTAATCTCCATCCGAACCATAGGCTCCGCGATGCTCTTTGGCCGTAAGGCATTGGGGTTCGGAATCAAGATAATAATATCCTTTTTGCTCCTGAAGAATTTCATTCATCATATAGGCAGAGGCTCCTCCCGGCACATCCTCATCCACGATAAGAATACGATTGGTCTTTTTTAGAGACTTAACGACGTCATGATTACGATCAAAAGGCAACAGAGTTCGGACATCTATTAATTCAACTGAAATACCGGCTCTCTTAAATTCCGGAAGCATCGATTCACAAATATTACAGGTAGAACCGTAAGAAACGACGGTGATATCTGTACCCTCTGAAATAATTTCAGGGATCCCCAATGGAACAGTAAACTCACCCAAATTTTCCGGTACTTTTTCCTTAAGTCGATATGCATTTAAAGGCTCAATAACCAGTGCAGGATCATCTCCCTGCAAAAGTGTGTTATACATCCCAGCAGCATCGGTTAGGTTCCGTGGAACACAGAGATGAACACCGCGAATACCGTTAAGTATCATTCCCATAGGAGATCCCGTATGCCAGATACCTTCCAAACGGTGTCCTCGTGTCCGGACGATAAGCGGTGCTTTTTGTCCGCCCATACTTCTATAACGAACGGTAGCCAGATCATCACTGAGCCCCTGGAAACAATAAAGTATATAATCCAAATACTGAATCTCAGCAATGGGCCGCAAGCCTCGTAGTGCCATTCCTATTCCCTGTCCCAAAATAGTCGCTTCCCGGATTCCGGTGTCGGCCACGCGGAGTTCGCCGAACTTCTCTTGCATATTTTCCAATCCTTTATTCACATCCCCCAACTTTCCGGTATCTTCTCCAAAGACCAGAGTTTCAGGATACCTTTCAAAAAGTTTTTCAAAATTGTCGCGCAGTACAACACGACCATCTACCGATTTTGGGCTGGTTCCGTATCGGGGTTTGATCTCCTCCACATTAAGCGGCGAACGATCGCTTTCACTGTACAGGTGACTCCCATAGCGTTCCTCATTTTCCTCAAGAGTTTTTTTAAGCCAATCCTGTATTTCTTTCTTTGCTTTGAGATCCTCTTCCCGAACTATACGGCAAGCTTTACGCACCGCAGATACAATATCTTTTCTGAGGGGTACCGTAGAAGCATTCATTTGCTTCTTAATCCTTCGTAACTTTCCTCTATTATTACTCTCATTGATAAGTGCATCAATAAGATCGGTAGCCTCATCCAGATCTTGTTTCAATTCAGTAGTAAATGCCTTCCAAGCGGCATCCTTACCCTCTTTAGCCTCTTTCTTTGCAGCCTCTTCTATAGTATTCAACTCTTCTTCCGTAGCAATATCTTCCGCAAGCATCCAGTTGCGCATTTTATTAATGCAGCAATGCTCTTCTTCCCACTCCAGCCGTTTATCTGACTTATATCGTTCGTGGGAGCCGGAAGTAGAGTGGCCTTGCGGCTGAGTAACTTCCTGTACATGCACCAGAACCGGTACATGCTCTTCACGGGCGATTTGAGCAGCTTTTTTATAGGTCTCCAGTAATGCCGGGTAATCCCATCCTTTAACTGTGAGGATTTCAATTCCTTCATCCTCTTCTGTCCGTTGGAGACCCGATAACACTTCCGAAATACTTTCTTTGGTAGTCTGATATTTCCGGGGTACAGAAATACCATACCCATCATCCCAGACCGATACAACCATAGGTACCTGCAAAACACCGGCTGCATTTATCGTCTCCCAGAAAACGCCCTCTGAGGTACTGGCATCTCCTATTGTCCCCCAGGCAACTTCCTTACCATCTTGCGAAAATTTTTGAAATTCTTCCTGCTCAAGAAGTGACTCATGCTTTTGATATACCTTGGAAGCCTGTGCCAATCCCAGTAGGCGCGACATTTGTCCTGCTGTAGGAGAGATGTCTGGGGAACTGTTCTTCTTTTCCGTCAAATCTTTCCACTCTCCTTCTTCATCCAGGCTTCGTGTACTGAAATGAGCATTCATCTGACGTCCTCCGGAATGAGGATCGGCTTCAATATTAGCATGAGCATAAAGCTGAGCAAAGAACTGTTGCACTGTTACTTCGCCAATAGCCATCATAAAAGTCTGATCACGATAGTAGCCGGAACGAAAATCTCCCTTTTTGAAGTACTTTGCCATGGCAATTTGCGGCAGTTCTTTCCCATCACCAAAGATGCCAAATTTAGCTTTTCCAGTGAGCGTTTCTTTACGCCCTATATAGGATACTTCCCGACTGATAATGGCCAATTTATAATCTTCTAAGATCTGCTTCTTTTTCACGTTTGTTAACTCAGCAGATGAAAAACCATTTTGCTGCAAAATACTTTCCTGCCTGGTTTCTGTAGGTGCCATAAGATCATAATTTCAATTTCCAGTCACTCTCACATGTGACCTTTCTATCTGGTTAAGTAGCCATTAAGAAAAACAGCTATTGTTAATCTATATTACATATTAATCTATTTTGAGGACATAATTTATTAAGGTACTATTGCTTATAACGTCAAAACAGTGGTAAGATTCTGATTAACGCTGAAAATGGCAAATTCCTCTTCATAAATACCCTTTTATTCCATAAAACCACCCTTCGTCATATTAATAGGATCAAGTGCCTGATCAAGTTCCTCATCACTCAAATCTGTCATTTCCCGGGCAACCTCTTTTACAGGACGGCCTTCTTTAAAAGCCTTTTTAGCAATTTCGGCTGCTTTATCATAGCCGATTAAAGGATTAAGGGCGGTTACCAGCACCGGATTACGTCCTACCATATCCGCGACCTTCTCTTTATTTACACTTAGGCGGGATACCGATCGCTCAGCAAAATTTCGCACCGCATTTCCTAAAATATTGATCGACTCCAATAGATTGTGAGCAACGACCGGCAGCATTACATTAAGCTCAAAGTTTCCGGATTGGGCCGCCACCGTAATAGCAGAATCGTTACCTATAACCTGTGCACAAACCATGGTAACCGACTCTTCAATAACCGGATTTATTTTGCCCGGCATAATAGACGATCCTGGTTGTAATGCTTCAAGCTGGATTTCTCCGATTCCGCTATTGGGGCCTGAATTCATCCATCGCAAATCATTGCCAATCTTCATTAATCCCACGGCTATCGTCTTTAGCTGTCCGCTTAGTTCTGCAGGAGCATCCACCGTTGACTGGGCCTCAAAGTGATTTTCTGCTTCCCGAAAAGAGAAACCAGTTGCCTCAGAAAGAGCTTCTGCCACCTTAGCTCCGAATTCAGGATTTGTATTGAGTCCTGTACCGACTGCAGTTCCTCCCTGTGGAAGTTCTGCCATCCGCTCCAGCGTCGACTCCAATCGTTCAATCCCTAAAGCAAGCTGACGTGCATAGCCCTCAAATTCCTGTTGAATTGTTACCGGCATGGCATCCATCAGGTGTGTACGTCCTGTTTTGACAACTTCTGAAAACTCTTCTCCTTTTTCTTCAAAAGCCTCCCTTAGTTCTTTCAGAGCTGGAATCAGATTCTCCTTTACTGCGGTAACAGCTGCTATCCGTATGGTAGTAGGAATAACATCATTCGAGCTTTGTCCATAATTCACATGGTCATTGGGATGTATATCGGTTTCCACCCCTTCGGCCTTTAACTCATTCGCTCTTTTAGCAATAATTTCATTAGCGTTCATATTTGTGGAAGTACCAGAACCGGTCTGAAAAATATCCACGGCAAAATCCTGATCAAATTTGCCTTTACTAACCTCTCCTGCCGCTTTCGCTATTGCAGATGCTACATCCTCATCCAGCTCACCTAAAGATGCGTTAACATCCGCAATATTCTTTTTAAGCAACCCCAATGCTTCAATAAAATGGCGACTGAACCGCAATCCACTTACCGGGAAATTATCTACTGCTCGTTGGGTTTGAGCTCCGTAATAGGCATCTTTAGGAACTTTCACTTCTCCCATTGAGTCCTTTTCAATTCGGAATTCGCTCATAATTTATTTAAATAATTTTTTAAAAATTTGCATTACCACTGCTATCTGCACAGTATTGACAGGCATACAAATATAGTAAAATTATAGCAATTTTTTGAGCCCAAAAGAGAGGTTAAAGACAGCAGATAAAATAAATAGGTGGGAAAAATAAAAATTTTTTAGCAGAGAGTACTGTGGTTACTCAAAGTAATCAACAACAATCGGTGCTAAAGTTCTTTGCTATACATTCGATAGGTTTTCTCGCGCCGGGCACCAATTTTTTCCGCTACACTAATCATCCCTTTATTGGATTCCAGAACCCAGCTCAACTCAGAAGATTTATACCCTACTTCTTTGCCGTTAATTATCGCCTCTTTATGAAGCAAAGCATCAATACCTTTTCCCTGGTACTCTGGAAGAACGCCCATCAGGGCCGTTCGGATACGATTAATTCTTCTGCGATACCACAACAGTTTGAATATCCCGGTCGGGAAGAGCGTTCCATCCATATGCTTGAGCGCCTGATTCAAATCCGGAAGACCGATAGAAAAAGCAACCGGTTCTCCATCTACTTCAGCAATATGGGCGACCTTGGGATCCAAAATTAACTTTAAGTCTTTTGCCAGATCTTCCAGTTCTTCCTCATTAAGCGGGATAAATCCCCAATTGCCGGACCAAGCTTTATTATATATATGTCGTACAATCTGCACCTCTTGATCAAGGTTTTTTAGATCAATTTCACGGATATCCAGCCGCCGAATTCGCCGGCGCACCAACTCTTCTGCCCGATACATACGATCAAGATTTACAGTCCCTTGTGTTACCCGGAAGGCATACAGATCCATTGCCTTACTTAAGCCGGCATTTTTAATCAATTGATCGTAGTAGGGCTTGTGATAGGGCATCATAATACTTGGATCGTACTCAAAACCTTCAACCAAGATACCGACCTCATCCATCATGCTGGGATTTGCCGGTCCCATCATCTTGGTTCGCCCTCTCTCCCGCAACCAGTCGGATGCTACTTTGAGCAGCAAATTAGCTACTGTTTGATCATCAACACATTCAAAAAATCCAAAAAAACCCGTTTTATCATTGTGATGGTCATTATATCGATGATCAATAATCGCTGCGATACGCCCCTTTAGCTCTTCTCCCTCTTCTACCAGGAAAAGAGCGATTTCGGCGTTTTTAAAGAAAGGATTTTTATCTTCGTCAATAAGCTTTTTTTGCTCCATTTTAAGCGGAGCGATCCAGTGCTCATCGCCCTCATAGTGTTCATAAGGGAAATCGATAAACCTCTTGCGCTGTTTATCGGTTTTTACTGCCGTAATTTTGTGCGTGCGCTTTCCAGTACTCACGAGTTAATCAGTATCCAACAAAGAGTGACCGTTTTGATCAATAATACCCTGATCGAGACCAACCTTGCGGAACGCCTCTAAGATGCGATTCAGGTGATCATCGGTATGAGTCGCCATATAGCTGGTTCGGACGAGAGACTGCCCCTGCGGTACGCCAGGTGGTACTACAGCATTTACATAAACGCCAGCCTCAAACAATCCTTTCCAAAACTGGAAGCACTGTTTCATCCCTCCTATAACAACCGGTATAATAGGAGTTTGGCTACTCCAAACATTAAATCCCATGTCCTGTAGGGAATTTCGCATATAGTCAGAAATTTCTTGTAACCGATCCAAGCGCCATGTTTCTTCCTGAAGGATTTCTAATGCTTTAAGAACAGTTGCCACATTGGCAGGGGGCATAGAAGCACTAAAAATATGAGCGGGTGAATTGTGACGAATAAATTCAATAACTTCCTGATCGCCCACCAGAAAACCGCCAAGGGAGGCAAAAGACTTAGAAAAGGTTCCGCTTATCAAATCAACTTCATCCATCAAATCAAAGGTCGAAGCCGAACCGCGGCCTCCATCTCCTATAACACCTATAGCATGTGCATCATCCAGATAGAGGCGAGCATCAAATTTATTCTTAAGTTCAACTAATTCAGGAACCTTGGCAATAGTTCCCGACATAGAGAAAACGCCGTCACTCACAATAATTTTCCCGGCCTGTTCATCCGCTCTTTTCATCAGTTTCTCCAGCTGCTCCATATCGTTATGCTGGAAACGCATAGTCTTCGCATTGGATACAAGCGTACCCGTTACAATACAGGCATGATTATCTTTATCTGAGAAGATAACATCCTTACGGCCGGCAATGGTCTGTATAGCGCCTTCATTTGTCTGATACCCGGTACTAAATAACACACAGGCATCTTTATTCATAAAATCTGCCAATTTTTCTTCCAACTCAAGATGCAGATCGAGCGTGCCGTTCAAATATCGGGAGCCTGTGCATCCTGTTCCATACACTTTTATCACATCACGAGCTGCTTTAATAACCCTCGGATCATTCGTCAGACCCAGATAATTATTCGATCCGGCCATAATTACTTCACGACCATCAATCTGTACCGTAGTACCGTCAGTAGCCTGTAAGGGCTTAAAATAAGGGTATAATCCTTCTGATTTTATCTCCTCTGCCTTAGTAAAATCGTAGGCTTTGGCAAAAATATCGTTTGCTTTTACATCGGACTTAGAATTAGTCATTCGTTCCTGCTTTCGACTTATTATATGAGTGCTTATCGTTGCAAATATACTTCCATATTAAGCATCAATCAAATTATGAATACCTTAATGTTATTTTATAGTATAACGATCAACAACTGTTTCCAAATAATTAACATATTCTTTGGCAACATGCCGCCAACTGAATTGTTCCTTCACGTGAAGCCGAGCATGTTCTGAGAAAGATCCGAGATCATCATCTAATACATATCGAATCTTTTCAGCAAATTCTATCGGATTTAGTGTGGGGACCCGAAAGCCGTTTTTCCCTTGGGTTATAACGTCTTTTATGCCTTCAAGATCAGCAGCTACCGCAGGTGTTTGAGCCATATTCGCTTCCAGTAAAACAATGCCAAACCCTTCCATATCCCCTTCGACCGGAATGTTGGGCATAACAAAAAGATCGGCCGCAGCATAGGCCTGTTTTAAAATATTATCTGGCTGACGTCCCAGCAAAAAAATACGCTCCTTAAATGGAACCTCATCTGTAGCTTCCTGAATATTTTCGAATTCGGGCCCATCTCCTACCGTCACATAAACAATCTCTTCTCCCAGCTTGGGCATCACTTCCCGTATAAACCACTCGTGACCTTTACGCTTCACATTACGGCCAACGGTAAGCAGCATCTTTTTTTGGTCCAGGGGAATATTAAAATTTTGCTGAAGATTACTCCGGGATTTCTCCTTATCCGGAAATTCATCCAGCCGATTAAGATCAAATCCATTAGGCAGCGCTACCCCCTTCTCCGGCGCCATGCCTCGCTTTATACATTCTTCCCGGGTAGCTTTGGAAACAGAAATCACTCCATCCAGCTGATCGAATACCTTGGGTACAAACCACTGATAAATCCCTACCGGCAGCGTCACATCCCGACCATGATTAATAGTTACCATTGGCACATCAATTTTTTTTCTAAGAAAATAGGCCATACTTGCAGTGACCATTGAAGAAAATAAGACGACATCAGCCCCCGTTTCCTTCACCCGATGCGGGAGCTCCATCAGCTCTTTAAACAGAAAGGAAACCGTCTTCGCTACAATTTGTCCCTTCCCGGAGGCATTAATGGTATCTTTAAAAACTGTCACTGATTCTTTTTGCTCTAGTTCGCGAATAAGTTGCTGACTTACCCGCTGCATTCCTCCCACATTGTCAAGGATCTCTCCTTCTTGTGGATGGCTATGAGAAACATATAGTATTCGCAATATTAAAAAATCTGGTTAAAACTTCAGTTTTGGACGGGGTTCACTTAAAGCTTCGCGATAATTTTCAAGAAGCTTCTTGTTTACATTTTCCCATGAGTATGCTAATGCTTTCTGTCGGGCCGCTTTACCCATACTCTCATGCATCGACTCATCTTCAAGGATTTTGGCAACACAGCGGGCAAACTCTTTTGTATCGCGGGGTGCCGCCAGGAAACCATTCACCCCCGATTCTACCAACGACCTGCTACCCGTAGCATCAGCCACGACACATGGCAACCCACTGGACATCGCTTCAAGGGTCACATTCCCAAAAGTTTCCGTTTCGGATGGAAACAGAAATACATCACTGCTGGCATAAGCACGACTCAGCTCATCTCCGGTGATAAAACCGGTAAAATGTGCCTCCGGGAGCATATGCTCAAGCTCTTTTTTTGCCGGTCCGTCTCCCACAATCATAGGTTTAATACTATCGTATTTCTGGCTCAATCGCTTTACAGTATCTACGTATGTCTGCAGGTTTTTCTCCCAAACCAATCGGGATACAAAACTAACAACTTTATCAGTATCCTCTATTCCGATAGAGCGGCGCCATTCCATATCGCGAAACTTCGGATTAAACTCATCGGTATTGACTCCCCGGGCCCAAATACGGATTCCTTCATCAATTCCTTCTTCATTTAATTCATTTGCCATAGAAGGCGAAGGCACATATATATGTTTGCACTGACTGTAAAACCACTCCAGGTATTTCCATCCCAGAAGTTTGAGCATATCCAGGTTATAATACTTTAAATAACTGGTAAAGTGAGTGTGGTAGGAGGCCACAATCTGAATATTACTTGCCTGTGCCCAGCGCATAGCGCGAAAGCCTAATACATCCGGGGTAGCCAGATGGATAAGCGTGGGATCAAATTCGCGAAGTCTTTTCTGTGCCGATTCCGGAAATCCTACCGTAATACGATACTCGGAACGTCCTGGCATCGGCACCGAAGGAACCGGCACAAGCTCTCCTTCATGATCGATGGCTGGATTTTCTACCGTGGGACCAAAAACAATCACAGGCACTCCCTCCGATTCTAAATAAGCAACCAGTCGATTTAATGTAAGGGATACTCCATCTTGGATATGATTATAATTTCCAGTGAAAATTGCTACTCGAGGATCATTCATAAATTTTCCAATGCATCATTGAGATTTGTATCTTTGCACAGTGGTTCCAAAGGAACTTGGTTAACACTATTAACATAGTCACCAAATATACAAAATTTGATGAAAGCCTTCGTAACCGGCGGCACGGGTTTTATTGGCAGTCACCTTGTTGACGCTTTGATAGAGAACAGCGACTATACCGAAGTGCGCTGTCTTATTCGCAATAATCCAAAATGGCTGAAAGGTAAAGATATTACTCCGATTAAAGGCGATCTCGATGACATACCTACTCTGAGAGAAGCCGTTCGCGGTGTAGATGTCATTTTTCATATCGCGGGCCGTGTTAAAGCGCCCACCTATAAGCAGCTGGAACATGCTAATGTAGGAACCACCGAAAATCTTTTGCGAGTAGCTCAAAAAGAAGGTGTGACTAATATTGTAGTACTTTCTTCTTTAGCCGCTGCAGGACCCAGCAATGGTGAACCTATTACTGAAGAAGAACCTATGAAACCGGTTAGTATGTATGGGCGTTCCAAAAAAGAAATGGAAGAACGTATCCACGCACTGGCTAATGATGAGACTTCCATCACTATCTTACGTCCTCCAGCCGTTTACGGACCTCGTGAAGATCAAATCTATTCCTTCTTCAAGATGGTTGACAAGCGCATTTGTCCCATTATTGGAGATGGTGAGAAGCCCAAAATATCAATGGTCTATGTGGGCGATGTTGTACAGGGTATCATTAAGGGAGCTAAACAGGAAGAAGCCGGCGTACACACTTACTTTATTTCGGGAGAAGAAGTATATACCTGGAATAAAATTCGAGATATTACAACTAAAATACTGGGCAAAAAGAATATCCCTATTTACATGAAACCAAGTTGGGTTCAAAAAATTGCCGGGACACTTGAAAAAGCGGCATCATTTTTTGGGATATATCCCGTTTTAAATAGAGACAAGGCGAAGGAAATGATTCTTGAATGGACTTGTACATCCGAAAAGGCACAGCGTGAACTCGGATATAAACCTCAATACTCCCTTGAAGAAGGTATTTCGCGCACGATTCACTGGTATCAACGACATCATTGGTTATAGACATTTATGAAATATTTATACAGTTGTTTTATCCTCTTGCTACTTTTCATTAGTACCGCACCTGCACAGCCGACTCTGACAAAGGATTATTCCTACCTCATGGACATTCCTTCAGTTGTTGCAATGGAAAGTTCTCCTGCTCATTTTTACGTACTTTCGGAAACAGAGGGTATGGCTGTCTTCCGTTCAAAGCCCGATTCACTGCAATGGCTCTACTCCTCAACCGGTATGCAACGGCGTGGAAATACGGTAGTAGCCGATATTCGATTTGCCTACCTGTTTGGCGACAGTAACCGGCTGTCAGTACTGGAACCCACATCCGTACTGGGTGTTTATTCCTCTACTAATCTTCCGGTTCCCCCCTTCGATGTTCAACGGATAAGCGAACAGCTTTTCATTGCATTGGGAGATCGTGGACTGGGTCAATTATCCCTAGAATCACCCTCCTCGGTAGATTCCGAAGTTACATTTGTTGCAGAGTCGGAGTTAAATAATCAATCTGTTATAGACCTCGAACGACTGGATGATCAGCTCTTTGCCCTTGGCTCCGGAAGCAATCTTTTCCGATTTAACTTCGACAGCGAGAACCTTTCTCTGGATCAGACCTTCTCCCTTTCCGAAGAATTGAATCGTATATTTCTTGTTGAAAACACTTTGTACGGAGCGGATTCTGGAGGAAATATTTATGAAATAAGCGGTAATGGAGATCTGTCAAAGCTGGGAAGTATAAATGAACAGGTTATTCAAATTCTCAAATGGAATGACTGGCTCATTATAAAAGGGGATTCTAACAGGCTGTGGACCTCCTATCAAAATCGGAGTCCCGTATTGTGGAAAGAGAATGAAGAGGCCGGTAATTTTATTACTAAAACAAAAGGTCAACTTTGGCTGAGTGAGTACAACCAAATCAGCAGAGTGACCGTAACGAAAGAACAAGCCCAAACCGATGCGGATAACAATGATAGCAGCGAATCGGGTTCTTTTACGCTACAGCCCATAAAGAATTATACTATCCCCCATTCCAAATCACTTATTTTCCCTATCAAAATTGAAGGAAATATTTCACCGGAACAGGTACAATTCACTTATCAATCTTCCAGCATACAAGATGCTGAAGTAAGGGGACAAAGTTTTTACTGGCAACCTTCGCAGGATGAAGCAGGCTCGCACCGTGTTAGAATTATCGCTTCGGCAAAAAATGGCAAAACTGCTTCAGAAACATTCAATATCCAGGTACGATCGTTTAATGCTCCCCCCAGATTTACCCCGATGCGACCAATGACCATTCCTGTTGAAGAATCCTTTTCACTTCCTGTGAATGCTACCGATCCGGATGGGATTAATGAGGACCTCATTCGGTATATGGGGGTTAATATGCCGAAAGGAGCTACCATTGACGAAAGAACCGGGTTAATTGAGTGGACCCCTACTATCCGCCAGGTTGGCGAAAATGATTTCCGGGTGATTGCAACGGATCAGTTCGGAGCGGCATCGTCCGTAGATATCACCATAAACGTTACTGAAAAAGTCCAGCGAAACAATTCCGGAGAGTAAGTTATAATCACAGTTTCAAAATCTTTATCCATCATTGAACAACTCTGAACTTCAGTCTCGGTTACTGGATTGGTACGATCAAAATAAACGCGATATGCCCTGGCGCGATTGCGGCGATCCATACAAAATATGGGTGTCTGAAATAATGCTCCAGCAAACGCGCGTAGATCAGGCCACACCGTATTTTGAGCGCTTTATGGAACACTTCCCCACCGTGCATGATTTAGCGCAAGCTGATCAGCAAGAGGTACTTAAAGTCTGGGAGGGACTGGGCTATTACAGCAGGGCCCGCCATCTTCATGCCGCATCAAAACTGGTTGTTAACGAATTTGATGGAAAAGTACCGGATAATTGGGAAGATATTAACAAGTTAAAGGGAGTGGGTCCCTATACCGCTGCGGCCGTGTTGAGTATTGCCTTCCAGAAAAAACACGCGGTTATGGATGGGAATGTAATTCGCGTACTCAGCAGATACTTTGGCATTGAAGACAACGTTCGCGCTACCAAAACAAAAAACGTTATTCAGGACTATGCCGATGAACTGATTCCCGAAGAACGACCCGGTGATTTTAACCAGGCCCTAATGGAACTGGGAGCTACCATATGCACCCCTTCCAATCCCGCTTGCACGAAATGTCCCCTGCAAGAGGATTGCGTGGCTTTTAAAACACTTAGAACCGAAGAAATCCCTTATAAATCCAAAAAGAAAAAACGTCCTCACCACCAAATAGGCGTGGGCATTATCATGAATGAAGAGGAGGAAGTACTCATTGCTCTGCGCCCCAACGATGCTATGCTCGGGGGGCTTTGGGAGTTCCCGGGTGGGAAACAAAATGAGGATGAGGAGATGCCAGATACCGTTAAGCGTGAACTCAAAGAGGAATTGGGCGTAGAGGTATCTGTTGAAAAACCCTTTATGAAACTTGATCATGCTTACTCACATTTTAAAATTACCATGCATGCCTATCTCTGTGAGTTAAAAGCAGGAAATCCTAAACCGAAAAGCAGCCAGGAAGTCCGGTGGATATCTATCGATGAGCTTGGCGATTATCCCTTCCCAAAAGCCAATAGAAAACTTACTGAGAAGTTGATGAATCTTAACAAAGGCCAGCAAGAATTCGAGATATAATCATTGGGGTCATACTGAACCACCGTGCTAAACTTGATACAGTATCTTTCAGCATCTAAATTTTCCGGTCTGCATAATAGTTAGCTATATCTAATCCTGGTCTGCCAGACGGTGGACAGGATGACATTTTAAATAATCTTTGATCAAATAAATATTCTAATTAATAATTAATGCCACCAGAGCTTCAAAAACGATCGGCCGTACAAATCAAAAAACTCAAGCCCTTTTTGGATAAATGGGTGGAACGCGTTGAGCAACCGGATTATATTAATGAGGATCCTGTGCTGTTTATGCATGCCTTCAATCAAAAAGAAGATCAATTACTGGCCGGTTTCTTTGCCGCAACCATGGCCTGGGGTCGGCGAGATATTGTGATCCGAAAAGTACGTGACCTGCTGGACCGAATGAATAACCGCCCTACAGAATTTATCGGTAATTTTTCGGATGAAGATGCGGATCGTTTTGAAGGATTTAAACACCGCACTTTTAAACCGATTGATATGATATGGCTCACTAAAATCTTGCAATCCATTTTACAAGAATACGAATCCTTTGAATGCTTCTGGGATGCTTGTTACCAAAAAGC